>PNOB01000178.1 GCA_013824585.1 Desulfobacterium sp.
TAATTTTTTAGATGTTGTTTCACTCATTTTTTCATTTCACTGAAAATATGATAGCTGGTTAATACATCAAGAGCACGGACTACTTGATTATCAGACATCAATCTTTTTAAATTCAAGGTAGCATATTCTGTATCTTCAAGTTTAGACTCCTTTTCTGAATCTTCATCGGGTTTAGACTCATCCGGTTCCTTCACTTTGCTATCAGATTCAGCTTCTAGATGGTTTTTTAAATCTTTTTCCTTTAAATAGGGTATTCGATCCTCATCTTCTGCTTTCAGGGTCTGATATTTTAATACAATATCCGGCTCTATCCCCTTGGCCTGAATCGACCTGCCTGATGGAGTATAGTATCTTGCAATGGTAAATTTCAAACCCGAACCATCGCGAAGAGATCGGACCGTTTGAACAGACCCTTTACCAAAAGAAGTCGTCCCGATCACAAGTGCTCGCTTATGATCCTGAAGTGCGCCAGCAACAATCTCGGCAGCACTGGCACTCCCACCATTTATTAGTACAATGATCGGATATTTCCGTTCGATTTCATTTTTTTGGGCTTTATAGACCTGATTATGTTGTTCAAGTCTTCCTTTGATGGATAAAATGATCCCGTCTTCAAGGAAAAGATCTGTCACGCCGATCGCCTCGGGTAGAAGACCACCCGGATTATCACGAAGATCAATCACAAGCCCCTTTAATTTTGGATCCTCGGATTCAATACGTTTCAATGCATCCTGTAAATCAACTGTTGTTTTTTCTGTAAAATTATAGATACGGATATATCCGTAGCCGGGCTTCAGCACAATATAGTGTACGCTTTCAACGGGGATAACATTGCGGGTAACCGTAAAATCTATTGGTTTTGGCGTGTCCTTCCTGACAATCGTCAGCTTGACACTGGTACCGATTGGCCCCTTGATTGCCTTGACAGCCTCACTGATGGTCATTTCGTTTGTGGGCTTCCCATCGACCTTGAAAATAATATCTCCGGCTTTAATCCCTGCCTTATGTGCCGGTGTTCCTTCAATAGGCGATACAACCGTCAAAAGTCCTTTGTCCATATTGATCACAATGCCAATCCCGCTGAATTCTCCTTTGGTATCATCCTGCAGGAGTTCATAATCTTCCGGAAGCAGATATGTGGAATGAGGATCCAGACCATGAACCATTCCCTGAATGGCTTTTTGTACCAGTTCTTTTGTATCCACTGGTTCAACATAATCATTTTCGAGTATCTCAATCACATCGGAAAAAATTTTGAGACTCTTGTATGTCTCCTCTGTGTCAGCCGATATCTCCCGAAAAAATCCGCTCCCTGAGATGAATAAAATAGCGATGAAAACAACCAGCAGGAAAGGGTTAATATACTGCCTTATTCTTAATACCATTAAAAGACTCCTTCAACTGTCGCCTAACCAATTAAGAGGGTTCATCGGCTCGCCACGATGGCGTACCTCAAAGTAAAGATTTGATCCTGTCATGGATGCGGTATCACCGACAGTTGCGATCACCTCTTCTGCTTCTACATAATCACCTTTTGACTTAAAAAGCTCCTCTGCGTGGGCATACAATGTATAATAATGTTCTCCGTGATCAATGATCATCATATTCCCATAGCTTTTAAACCACCCGGAATAAAGTACGATTCCGCTATGGACAGCCTGGATCGGTTCGCCTCGTTCCGCCTTTATCTCGATTCCGCTCCGATAATTTAATACTTTATATTTCCCTTCCTGATACGGCCCGAAAAAGGATATGATTTTACCTTTGACCGGCCTTTTGAGCAAGCCTTTAAATTCATTAAAAGGGCTTGCCGATTTGCGGGATATTTTTTTCTTTGGCTCAACATGGAGCGATAAAATTGTCTGGTCAAGCGCTTGTGCTGCCTGCTTTAAAGAGTCAATAGCTGCCAACTCTAACGTCTTCTTGTCTTGTATATCTTTCAGGAGATCCTTTTTTCTGGTCCTTTTTTGGGTCATGATCTGAATTTGCTTACTGAGATCAGACTCCAGAAAAACTTTTTCCTTTTTTTGATTATCCAGGTCGCTCAATCCCATTGCTAACTTCTTCTTATTTTCTTTATGATGTGCAAGAACCTCATCATCATATTCCAGGATACGTTCCATGGCAAATTTTCGATAAATAAAATCGTATACAGAATCAGCAGATGCCAGGATATGCATAGGGCCAATGAGATTCAGCTTATATAGCGCTGAAATTCGTTTTGCAATATATTCTTCCGTTACACGGATCTGTTGCTGCAATTTTATGGAGTCTGATGTGATCTTGCGCATTTTCTCATCCAGACTGGAAAGATCGGAACGTATCTTTCGAACCTGAACATTTACCCGGTTCAAAGCCAATTCCATATCATCCAGCCCATTGATAATCGATGTCTCTTCATTACTAAAATTTTGTATCTGGGCTTGATGTTTCTGTATCTCTAAATCAATATTTTTTGATTTTCCCTTTGCCTCATGGACTTTTCTTTCAGCTTCGAGTTTTCTTTCGGCTTCGAATTTTCTTTTAGCTTCTGTTTCTTTTTCAGCTTCGATTTTTCTTTTTGCTTCAATTTCTTTTTCAGCTTCAATTTCTTTTTTTTTAACGTCGATATCTTTTTTAGCTTCCCGTGACAATTCAGGAGAATGAACAATTCGGACATATCGTTCTCGATTTCGAATATACCCTTCTTTCTTCTGATAGGATATTTTTACCCATTCACCCTGATAGGACAGAATCTGTACCTCATCTCCCTTGTGTAAAATTTGAATTACACCTTGGTTGCGATCCGGGCCAACCCGGACATTCAAGCTGGGGGATGTAATTACGCCCTTTCCCGATGTAGGTGTCTCTTCAAGTCCTGAAGATATCTCAGACCATAAAAAAAGACAGGATATGACTATTAATATTTTAAAAATTGTTTTAGTGAAAGATAACATCCCAGCCATCCAGCAAACATACTACAGCAAACGATTCCCATGGAGATGGATATTGGAAGAAATCTCATCACAAAAAAACCTGATGAAATCCCTGGATCAACATTGGAAGTGATGATCACATAAATAACAAAAAGGATCAATATTCCGGTTACCCCGCCAAGAATACCCTGAAGAATACCTTCTATATAAAAAGGTGCCTTGATAAATCCATCGGTAGCACCAACAAGACGCATGATTTCAAACTCCTCTCGCCTTGAAAAAAACAGCAGGCGTATGGTATTGGCCACAATAAAAACCGATGCCATAAAAAAAACAAGACACATGGCCGTGCCTGCGAATTTAAACAGGTTAAAGATACCGGTCACACGGCCAAGCCATCGTTGGCCATACTCAACCCCCGCAACCTGAGGAAACATTTCAACCTGGGCTGCTAAAATTTCAACCTTACCCCAATTTTGTGTGGATGGAATCATCTGGATCTCAAACACATCCGGAAGTGGATTTTCTTTTAAATTCTCAAAAAGTGCCATCTGCCGTTTCATTTGCTGCTTTAATTCTTCCAGGGCATCCTCTTTGGGTATGAATCGAACTGCTGAAACACCATACAGGGATAAAATTTTTTGTTTTAATTCCGGAAGCTGAATTTTTTCAACATCCTTGTTCAAATAAGCCATTATTTTGACGCCCTTTTTCCAGGACACCATAATATCGTTGATATTTGTAAAAAAAAGGCCGAATGCACTGACAATCAGGATGGACAGGGAAATCGTAATGATTGTAACAATATGAAGGAACCGATTGCTGTTCATATCCTGAAAAGCGCGTTTTGTAAAAAAAATGAGCCACTCTGTTTTCATAATGTAATGGTCTTTTTCTTTTCAATCAATGGTTCGATCATTGGCGGTTCCATCATGAGCCCATCTTTCAGATAAATCACTTTGCCTTTTGTATCCCGGATAATTTCTTTATCATGTGTCGCAATTATGACGGTGGCACCACGAGCATGAACACCCATAAGAAGATCCATGATTACACTGGCGGATTCAGAATCAAGGCTTCCCGTAGGTTCATCTGCCAAAATAATCTTTGGATCACCGACAACCGCTCTGGCAACTGCGATTCTCTGTTGTTCACCTCCGGAAAGACTGGGTGGAAAAGAGTTAATCCTTTCTTCCATTCCAACGGTTCGCAATACACTGCTGACCTTTTTCTGAATGAAACGGGTTTTCTCTCCTTTTACCTCCAGTACCAGCGCTATATTTTCATAAACGGTTTTTGTCTGGATAAGTTTGTAATCCTGAAAGATGATACCAAATTGTCTTCGTACCACTGGGATACGATTTGCTGCGATTCTTGACAGATTCATTCCATCGATTAGAATCTGACCCTCTGTTAAGGCTTCCCCAAGATACAGGAGTTTCAGCAGGGTGGATTTTCCAGCACCACTGGGGCCACTCACCAGAAGCAGGTCGTTCTGTTCAACATCCAGTGTGATATCCGTCAATGCGTTTTTTTTTCCAAAACGCTTATGAACATGGAATATCCGAATAATAGCACTTTCTTCTGTATTCGGCGTCATCAAGTCATTACCTGTCTCATTGCTTTATTAAGATATACCCGGAATGGGTTGACATAATAGAAGAGTGTAATCATATCAACATTTGCAATTTTCAGGCCTAAAACTACCTGAGTCTTGTCGTTCCGTATCCAACCACATGAACATCCCTTATGGACAGTACCGATCATAAAAAACAATAGCGTCATAGGCCTTTGTATATAGCAGGGCATATTGCATATTAAATTGTCTGTAATTCTATAATGTTGTAAGAAAAAATTCAATGGTTTTTCTTGCCTCAGAGGTTTTTAAATTGACCTGCCCGCAATAAACTGGTACTTGACGCTTGAGCATAAGGAGTGCTGCCAACGGTTTTCCTTACTCAAGGCCTCCACTGGGTCCCTAACAAAGGCTTCTTCCAATTCAGTGGGGGCTTTTTATCGAATCATCACGGGAATTGCAATATTTTCTTTCATTAAAATAAGGTATTACGAAAGAAATATAATACGTCAAGCGTTTCAGGAGATATTTGTAAATGAAAAATGAATTGATTGAGATGTTATGCAAGAAATCATTTAAATACAGCCAGACCCCGATTTTCAAACTGGTTTCCGGTGAAATGAGCTGTTTTTATGTGAATTGCAAACCAACTATTTTAAATCCCAGAGGCATGTTTCTGGTAGGTCATCTGATTTTTGAAGAGATTAAAACCTTAGGACTCGCCGGTGTCGGTGGTCTTACATTCGGTGCAGATCCCATCGCAATTGCCACGGCTTTTGTATCAGAAATCAAAAACAATCCGGTCAATGCTTTCTCCATTCGAAAGGATCAGAAAGATCATGGTATTATCAAATGGGTGGAGGGTGATTTACAACCAGGCGCCAGGGTTGCAATTCTGGAAGATGTCGTAACAACGGGAGGATCCACAATCAAAGCAATTGAACGAGCCAGATCAGAAGGGCTGGATGTTGTCAAGGTTGTCACGCTTATCGATCGACAGGAAAAAGGTATTGAAAAAATAAAACAACATGTTGAGGATGTGTCTTCAATCATAACGAGGGATGAACTGATTGCAGCATATGGAAATTATTCTACTATATAAGTTGCACACGCATTCTCAGATTCCCAGACCGCCACTCTAGAGACATGTATTTCATCCCCCTTAAAACATTTCTGGAGTTCGGTTGCGATATATCTGGCAAGATTTTCCGATGATGGATTCCCATCACCTAAAAATTTAAGCTCATTTAAGAATTTGTGGTCAAGGGTATTCATGATCTGAGACAAGTGCTCTTTAAATTCACCAAAATCAAGCAGAACACCTGCATTATTTAACTGTTTCCCCGCAATATGGGCCTCAACTTTCCAGTTATGGCCATGAAGATTCTCACATTTTTCAGCCACCATCCGCAACTGGTGTGCTGCCGCAAAATGATCTATTATTTTTAACTCAAACATTGACTATCTCTCCCTTATTATTTAGCAACATGCCCTTTCAAAATGTTCTTGAGCTTGTTTTTTAACTTATCGGATTCCAGGCTTGAAAAATCGTTTAGCAGAGCCACCTGTTTCTTGTTCAGATTGGTTGGTGTAAGAATCTGCACTTGAATGATCTGATCCCCTCTTCCATATCCGCGCAAAGAAGGAATGCCTTTCCCTTCGAGGCGAAAGGTCTCTCCATATTGAGTTCCACTGGGTATACTGAGCGTCTCTTCACCCTCAAGCGTCTGAATCTGTATTTTGTCACCAAGAGCCGCCTGGACAAAGGAGATCTGTACAGTGCTGATGATATCGGTGTTATTTCGTGAAAAATGTTTATGGGGTTTCACATCAATAAACACATAGAGATCACCGGGTGGTCCTCCAACCCCGGCTTCCCCTTCACCGGAAAGCCGTAACCTGGAACCGGAATCAACACCTGCCGGAATTTTGACAGAAACTGTTTTATTTACCAGAACCTGTCCGGCCCCCTTACACTCCGAGCATGGATGATTTATTTTTTTCCCCCTGCCATTACAGGAAGGACAGGTTGTGCTTACTGTAAAAAACCCCTGGGTTCTGGTTGCCTGCCCAGATCCCCCGCAATACTGGCAGACCTCAGGATGTGTTCCGGGTTTGCAGCCATTACCACCACATGTCGGACAGGTTTCTGCTTTTTCAAGGTCAATTTTTCTTTCTGTTCCAAAAGCAGCTTCCATAAAATCAAGACCTAGGTCATACCGGAGATCTGACCCTCTTCTTGCCCGATTTCCAGAGTGCCTCCTTCCTGAGCTGAAGCCAAAAAAGTCTTCAAAGATATCTCCAAAACTTGAAAAAATGTCATCAAACCCTCGCGCACCTGAAAAACCCGCTCCCTCAAGCCCTTGATGACCGTATTGATCATAAATCTGACGTTTTTTATTGTCGCTCAGAACTTCATAAGCCTCTGCGGCTTCCTTGAATTTTTCCTCTGCTTCTTTATCCCCTGGATTTTTATCTGGGTGATATTGTATGGCAAGTTTTCGATAGTTCTTTTTCAGTTCACTTGACGATACATCCCGGCGAACGCCAAGCACCTCATAATAATCACGTTTCGTACCCATAGAAAAACCCAATTCTTTATCTTTTTTTGATTTTAGTTTTTTAACAACTTTGGTCCAACCAGAAAGAATACATTCCCCATGATATCAATTTTTCAACTGCTGATCTTACCCCTGTCTGCTATTGCAGGAGGACGCCAGTTATGGTACTGACGAAGCTAACTCATAAAACTAATACAGAAGTTTGGCTTGTCAATGAAGAATATAGAACTCCCATTCATTAAAGAGATGTTTAATTCAATAGCACCGAGGTATGACCTGCTCAACCGGCTATTGAGCTTGCGCCAGGATGTATATTGGCGGCGGAAAATGGTTTCGGAAATCACAACCCCAACCAGAGGCTGCGTACTTGATATGGCCTGCGGAACCGGAGATGTGATCCTTGAAATTTACAAACAAAAAGGGGCGGATGTAACCGTAATCGGATCTGATTTTTCACCCAACATGCTTCAGATCGCCAACCAGAAAATATGTAAAAAATCATTCGGGTCCACCATTTCCCTGATCGCCGGCAATGCGTTAGAAATGCCTTTTAAACCCAGCAGTTTTGATGCAATCACGATTGCATTTGGAATTCGGAATATTGCTGATAAATTAACTGCACTTAAAGCATTTCATGGTGGCCTGAAAAAGGGCGGCATGCTTGCCGTATTGGAGCTTACAACACCTCCAAAAGGATTATTTCATTCTCTTTATCTTTTTTATTTTAAAAGAATACTGCCTTTAATCGGATGGTTGATCTCAGGGGACACAAAAGCCTATCAATATCTCCCGGATTCTGTATTACACTTTCCGGAGTCAAACATTTTTGTGGGCATTATGCAGTCTGCCGGTTTTGCTGATATCCGATGGCGCAGGTTGACCTTTGGCATTGTGACACTGTACCTTGGGAAAAAAGCATAACCATCATCCCAGAAAAGGCCGTCTGAGAATCGTGTCTTTTTGCCAGAGATTGTCGTTTCTCTCCGGGTATTCAATATTATAATGAAGGCCCCGGCTTTCCTTTCGATGCATTGCACATGTGATAATCAGATCAGCAACCGTTGCAAGATTCCGCAGTTCAATCAGGTCCGATGTGATCTTAAAATCCCAGTAATAATCATGTATTTCTTTTAAAATAATTTCAATACGACGTTTTGCCCGCTCCAGCCGTTTATCCGAACGGACAATTCCCACATAGTTCCACATCAGACGTCTGATCTCATCCCAATTGTGACTGACCATAATCTGCTCATCACTGTCTGTTGTGCTCATTTCATCCCAGGGAGAGATAACCGGAAATATGAACTGATATTTTTTCAGGTCTTCCACTGCAGCGGTTGCAGCTCTATGGGAATAAACCAGCGCCTCCAGCAAAGAATTGCTGGCAAGCCTGTTTGCACCATGCAACCCTGTACAGGCGGCCTCTCCGACAGCGTAAAGATGCCTGATATCGGTCCGGCCCTCCATATCGGTTGTAACACCTCCGCAAATATAATGGGCAGCCGGTACAACCGGAAGGGGTTCTTTGGTCATATCAAAACCAAACTGCAATGCCTTCTGGTATAAATTCGGGAATCTGTTTTTTATAAATGACTCCCCTTTATGGGAAATATCCAGGAATACAGACTCATCTCCGCTTTTCTTCAACTCCGCATCAATTGCCCTAGCAACAACATCCCGGCAGGCAAGATCCTTGAGCGGATCATATTTTTCCATAAACGGCTTGCCTTGTGAGTCAATCAATCTGCCCCCTTCACCACGAACCGCTTCTGATATTAAAAAATTTTTGGCGTCCGGATGATACAGGCAGGTTGGATGAAATTGTACAAACTCAAGATTCGCAACCGTAGTGCCGGCCCGATATCCCATAGCGATCCCGTCACCGGTTGCGATATCGGGGTTACTCGTGTACAAGTAA
>PNOB01000179.1 GCA_013824585.1 Desulfobacterium sp.
GAAGGCGTCGATAGTCTGGAAGATGTTTCTTATCGCTGAGCGGATCGGGGTGCTTTTCCAGCCAGCGGATTGTACAGTTTGATGATGGCTGCTTTCATGACATCCAGGGTTTTCATCTGACTGATGATATCCAGGAGTTTGTTCTCGGCCTCAGCCGGCAGAACATAGGCATTGGATGAATCAATCTCAAGATCCGGAAAGCCTTTGGATAATTTTTTTTGTTCTTTTTCCGAAACCTTCACTTGAATCGCTTTTTTCCCCCCAATGTCCTTGACCTGGCCAGCCAGCCCGGCACCTTCGATTACTTGCATTTTTTTGTCATCCAGGAACAGGTTAATTAGATAATCCGACATAATATACACTCCTTTTTGTTAATGGTTGAGTTCGAATAAAATCGGTTGTTAATTATTTTCATGGTCTTTTATTCGGAATTTGCGTGTTTGTCAAGAAGCACATGATGATGAAGCACATGATGCGGCAAATATGATACAGGATATTTGCAGTGGCAAATCCTCAGTTTCCCGATTCGCCGCTAAACAGCTTGATGGATATTGTCGTTTGATAATGCTCAAAATCTTTATCATTGGTGAAAATGGGGATATTGATTCTATTTGCCACAGCACAGATTAGAAAATCAATATGCGATCCTTGAATTCCTTTTTTCCGGCATTTATTGCTATATTCCGCTGCTGTCAAATAATCGATATCCAAGATAGGCGTGTTTTCAAAAAAAGACAGTTTTTCCTTTATTATTTGATATTTGTGAAAATCACTATAGCCGGAGAGGATTTCTTGTCTAATGGGACCAATTATTATGACTCTCTGGTCACGAATAAGAGATGTAAGTGAATTGATCTTGGATTGAAATTCTTTGCTCTGTGAGCGCAATGCGTAAGACCATATTGGAGTATCAACCAGCACCTTCAACGATTTCGTCCCTTCTTATAATCATAATCGGGGTCAGGATCCATTTTCCTGAACATATTTATTATTTCTAACTGCTTACGTCGATTTACAAATTCTTTAAGTGCAAGGTTGACAGTATCTTTTTTGGTTTTTAACCCGCTAACCTCTAACGCCTCATTTAACAAATTATTGTCTATTGCAAGATTTGTAGCCATTGAACACCTCCGTTTGTTGCAACATTGTATTACACATTGAATTGTGTGTCAATAAGTGTCGATGAGGTATTATGAGATGCATGAAGATGGCTGGTTGAGAAACAGATGCACCCCCATTGACGGTCACTATAACAAACTATCGGATCAATCATCCGTAGCGATAAATCATCTGTAACCAAATAGATATTCTACCTGTGTACCTGTCTGGTAACGTAATTACAATGATCTCGTACCCGGGGTGGGTTTCAAATATTACAAATCGTTTTTACACCTGTAGGGGCAACCCTTGTGGTTGCCCGTAATGATATATAACAACAGGTGAAATCTGTTACAAAAAATACGGGAGGCCACAAGGGCAGCCCCTACACGATTTGATATATACCCAATTTCATCAGAACCTTTCGGCAGTCACGAAGTTCAGGGGATATGGGTTATGCCCCTTATTTTCCCTTTGCCATGGCATTTAGCGTTTTACTTTTGTCCGCGCTGCCAGAGCTGGAACCGAAAAAGTAAGAGACGACCTGGGTGGCGACCGTAGTGAGGGCGCCGAGGATGTAGATGACGATGTCTTTCATGACAGAATCATTTGCTAAAATCTTTACGCTATCATCACTGAATACAATGTACCAATACATGAAGAAGGTTAGTCCCAGAATCCCGATGGCGAGTACCGGTTGAACGTTTTTAGCCAACCAACTTGCGTGTTCGGATTCCTGCACACGGCTCTGTTCCACACGGGCACTTGTGATGTCATCGAGGTAACTCTGCTTTTCCTTCAAGCTTATGTTGGCCATCTCGATTTCGTATTGCATTGTGGCCTTGCTGATTTCATTTTCAAGGGCCTTCCGTTCATCATCTGAGGTGAAAGTCTTATCAATTGCTGTACCGACCGCCTCAACTAGAGAGCTGGCCCCTGCGCTGAATAAATTTGATAAAAAGTTAGCCATGTTACACCGCCTCTAATGTGCGTTTAACCCAACCGTAAAAAAACTTTTTGCTTTCTTTGCGCTTTTCGCAGATGCTGATATAGCGAGCGATCTTATTTAGGGCAAATAGGGCAAGGAAAGTACGAGGGTCTTCCGCATTAATTTTTTCTAAAGTTATGGGGCCAATGATGCCATCTGCTTTAACGCCGACAGTGATTTGTGCGAGTTTGGCACTCGCGATGGGACCAGCGTTGACGGCAAAGTCGAAGATAGATTCAGCGATGTCCTGGTTAATAATTTTATGACAGCCTACCTTGTCCCAATAGTTAACTTGATAGAAAGTTTTAACCATTTCCTCCAATTGAGCGTTGCTATTAAGGTTGGCGGGAAAACTTTTCTCCTTTTTCATCATTTCGATGACAACCCAGCCTTCCCATTTGGAGTTCATCTTCCGTGCAATGCCCTTGTAAGTTTCGCCGCCGGGATCTTGCGGGTCATTTACATACCCTCCCTCGGCTTTCATAGTAAGTGCAAATGCTGTTTCAAAATCAGTCATAAAGCCTCCTAACTTAGAGTTTTGAAAAGTGAGTGACAATCATTACCCTCAACACATAGTTGTGCCGGAGCGCTATCGATCAACTCCAACGTCTAAAGCGATTGCCATTATCTATGTGCCTTTGCCACGTTTTGTCTTGCCGACAGCAAGGCATCTCCTGCCTCATCGCTCGGGTCGCTTGAGAATTGCCCAGTCTACAACACCTTTTTTCTCAGTAAGCCCCAACTTTTGTGCTGCTAAAGCGTTTAACTTTCCGATTACAATTTCCTTTTCATTAGTGATCGTGCCAATCACTCTAACAGGAACGGTCACACCGTTGCTTTGGACAAGAAGGTTTTCGTTAAGTTGAAACTTTCTGGCGTCGCTGTTCGTATTGACGTATACACCCTCAACGTCAGTCGGCTTTACTCCGATCTCTCTGCTAAGTCGACCTCTGACCGGTTCCTGTATTAATCCTTTCTTCAGCGTTTCAAGTTCCTTGGCCGTCGTCTCCAAAGACTTCGATAGATCCTGAAGGGTACTCTCATTCAACAATACTTTATCCGTGACTTTTGTAATATTTGTGGTTTGAGTGCTCACCGGTGTCTCTTCGTCGACGTGTACCCATATCATCTTGGCCTTGCCGAAAACAAACCAGACGAGGGCGATAACAATCGGAATTGCGACGCCAACGGCAATCTTCTTCATGTCTTCGCGAGATAGCATGATTTCTCCTTGAGATGCCTATCATTGATTATCAAATCAATTTGCTCTGATATTAACCCACATCATGATAGATCAGGTCTTGTATTCAAGTCCTGACCTTTTATTTGATCTAAGCTCATTTCCCCAATATTTCGCATAATATTAAATGCGGCAAATTTTTCAACACTTTTTTAATATAATAACAAATTGTTATTTAGTCTTTTAAAATTCAAGCTTACACGGTTAAAAAGTTAATAGACAGGAAAAGTAATGCCATGGTTTACAAACTCTATTTTTTCGACGAAATCAAAGCCGCCGACGCTGAAGTGTTAAAACATTTGACCCATCTGCCGGAATTAAAAAGACGGCTGGCCTGACGAAAAAAAACTTGCGGTTATTAAGAAGGTTTATAAGAAGCTGTCTGACCCGAAGCACCCGGTTGCTATTGCCATGAAAAAACAGAAAACCGTGCTGGAAGTTCGGATCATCGAGGGCCTGGATAAATGATTGCAAGAAGCAACCGGAATTCTCCATATGATCAGAGCCAATTTCAAAAGTCTGTTGTTGTAGTTCCGGCGAAAACTATAATCCAGTATTTTCGGCTCTTTTCTGGGCACTGATTTTCGCCGGTGTGACGCTTTTTAATAGTTTTGAAATTGGCTCGATCAATCTAGATATCTGGAAAACCTGGGCAGAAAATTTTCCTCTACACGGGTGTACCTAATATTCGGTCGACTTTTTGGCTTTATCGGTTATCCTGTTGATGGCATCTTCCGCGGTTTTCACTGACTTTTCCGCTTTTTCAATAGCTTCCTGTTTGGTTACGCCGTCAACCGATTCGGTCTTCATGTCTTTCACTACTAGAATTCCAACAATCAGCATGGCGATCAGGACGATAATTAAGAGAGCTCCGCGCATTTTTCCTCCTGTAACATTCAGTTTTTTTTCAGCAGATCTGAGTGGATCTGTTGTGACAAGATTCTGTTTACCTTTTTTTCAGATAACCATCAAAGAATCAAATCAAAAATTGTATATTCATGACAATTGACACTTTTTTCAGAAAATGGAATAATCACTTATCAATTCGCAAATCGGTTTCACCGTTTTTCTTCCCCGGTTAGAGCAAAAAATATAACAAAATGAATGGAGGAAAGAACTATGGGCACAAATAATATGATATTTCTGGAAAATATTGAATGGTTTGATGACACCGGCAAACAGTTGGTGCAGCGTATTCCTGAATCCGGTTCGGGCGAGATCAAGTGGGGTGCCCAATTAACGGTCCGGGAGAGCCAGGCTGCTGTGTTTTTTTATCAAGGCAAGGCGGTAAAAGCGTTTGCCAAAGGCCGGCACACACTGAAAACAGCCAATATACCGATTCTGACAAAAATCCTGAGTGTGCCATGGGCTATGGAATCTCCTCTTCGAAGTGAGATTATTTTCTGCAACCTGAAGGTGTTTCCTAATTTGAAATGGGGGACACGTGATCCGGTCACGTTCAAGGACTCGGAACTGGGACTGGTCAGGCTACGTGCGTTTGGCGTATTTAATCTCCAGATCGTCCAGCCCATACTCTTTGTGAACTCACTTGTGGGAACAAAGGGGATGTTCAGCACTTCCGAGATCGAAGAGTATTTAAACCTGGTGATTGTTTCCCGCTTTAATGATTATATGGGGGAAATGCTGGATTCGGTTCTTAATCTTCCATCCAGATATGATGAAATATCCAAAGGCCTTACGGAAAAACTTCAGAATGATTTCCAGCATTTTGGGTTGGCAATGACCCATCTCTATATCAATTCGGTTACACCGCCCCCTGAGGTGCAGCAGGCCATTGATGACCGGGGACGGATGGAAGTCCTGAAGGATATGGATAAGCTGATGAAGATGAAGGCAGCCATGGCAATGGAAAAGGCTGCTGAATCGGAAGGCGGAGCCGGCAATGGTATGGGCATGGGGATGGGAATCATGATGCCGGCCATGTTTGCAAAGTTTTTTGATAAAGAGAACAAAAGCGGGGCAGCATCTTCTTCCGCAACGGTATTAACCTGCAAGGAGTGCGGACAGCCGGTTCCGGAAGAAGCCCATTTCTGTTCCATGTGCGGCCATCAGCAGATCCTTTTCAAGGATTGCGTGAAATGCGGGAAGCATATAACCATTAACGCCAAATTCTGTTCCCGGTGTGGCCATCCCGCAGATGAACTGCCTGTTCCAAAGGTGTGTGGGAAGTGCAAGACTGAGGATTTATCAGATTCCCGATTTTGTAATCATTGCGGTGAACGGATGTAACAGATATCAAGCCGAATTCATGAATGATAGGACTGCAAGGCATGATTTATGAATTTTTCCATTGATCATCAATGCCCCCAATGCGGGGCTCCGGCTGTTCTGGAAGAAGCGGAACGGCTGTTCAACTGCCCGTTCTGCCGGGTCCGTTCATACCTGCTTGGGGGTCAATATTTTCGATATATGTTTGAGCCGAAATCATCCGTAATGAACCGGGAAATCATATATGTTCCATACTGGCGTTATAAGGGAATGATGTTTACCGGTTCTTTGGAAGGGATGGATCATCGATTTGTCGATATCAGCTCCCTGGCGATCCAGTCCGATTATTTTCCTGAATCTGTCGGGCTTCGGTCACAGGCATTGAAGCTGAAGTTTGTTGCTCCAGGCACCAGAGGGAGTTTTCTGAAACCGACTCTTCCCATCCATGGGATGCTGAGTCAGTTTGAAATCTGTTTCAGAGAGAATTCAAAAAAGCAGATTTCCTATTCTGCATTTGTCGGTGACCATCTGAGCCTGATCTATTCCCCATTTTATATTGACCAGAAAATTTATGACGCTATTCTTGAGAAACCGATCACATCCGGACTTCCTGAAATGGGCTTGGTATCACCGGAAAACACGGAAAAACCCAATTGGCCGATACGGTTTATTCCGGTCATATGTCCGGATTGCGGATGGGATCTTGACGGCGGGCGGGATTCATTGACATTGAATTGCCTGAACTGTCACACAAGCTGGCTGTCCACGAGAAAAGGGCTGCTGAAATTAAAGTTCGGCATCATGTCCGGCGGACAGGAAAATTCATATTATCTGCCGTTCTGGAGGATCAGGGCGTCTATTACCGGGATTCAGTTGAATTCATACAAGGATCTGATCCAACGGGCGAATCTGCCAAAGGCAATCCAAAAAGGGATGGAGGACAAACCGTTTTATTTCTGGGTTCAGGCGTTTAAGGTCCGTCCAAAGATTTTTATTCAATTGTCCCGGCAATTGACGCTTGCACAGCCCGATCAGGGGATGACTTGTGAATTCCCCCGATCCGGAATGATGTATCCGGTCACTTTGCCGGTAACAGAGGCTGTGAAGAGCCTGAAAATAAATCTCGCTGATTTTATCAGACCGGCCAGGGAGTTTTTAAATCAATTGTCGGAAATAGAGATCCGGCCGGAACGCTTTAAACTCGTCTATATTCCTTTTTATGAAGACCACCATGAACTGATTCAACCGGATTTTCATCTGGCTGTTCATAAAAATATGCTGTCCATGGCAAAGAATCTATAGAGCCAATTTCAAAAGTCTACTGTTGTAGTTCCGGCGAAAGCCGGACACGCAGTACTGTTTTCCAAGCCGCCAGGCGCAACCGTAGCGCTATCCAGTATTTTCAGTTCTTTTCTGGACATCGGCTTTCGCCGGTGTGACGCTCTTTAATCGTTTTGAAATTGGCTCTATAGAGATGATTCGTTTTTTTCCCCACCCGGCAGTATGTCTGTGAACTGATATTCTTCCACCGGAAATCCAAAGGATGCTTCAAACCTGTTTTCTCCCCACTGCTCAATGGTGAGAAAATTGTTTCCTTCTTCATCCTCATAGTTCCATGAAATGAGTTCCTGGCCTGAACTGTCGGCATCCTTGAAATAATGACCGCCTCCGGATTCCTCAAGATAATAGGTCTCGTTGTTGTAGCGGATTTCTTCCGGCGGGTCACCATGGTCCAGAATATGTTTTTTAATACCGGGATCAAGTTTTCCAAAGTCGATTTTTCTGCATATGCTCCAGTATTCCTCATCATCGGATTGGTATTCAAGATAAACCGTATCATCAACACTTTTCAACTGCCACTCGTAGGTAATATCATTGTCTCCCCAGTTGTACCAACTGGACGAGACAACTTCCCAGGTTTTCATATCCCAATCAACATAATATCCGGTTTTCAGGCCGGCAAGAATGAGATCTGTCAGAGAGTCTTTCTCCGGGTTGTTTTTTTTATTAAAAAAATCTTTCCAGCCCATTTTTTCTCCTTCATGATCAACAGAACAATATATTCTGTAAGAAAAATATCCATTGCAATTTTATATGGTTGTAGTCAATGGATGCCTATTCCAGCCCCATTTTCTGTTTCAGTTCCAGTAGACTCGCAGATGGGGTGGAGGATTTTTTTCCTGCCAATGCTGCATTGATCTCATCATCCACACTCTTATCGGCACTGGCCATATCTCCATATGCAATAGCAAGGGATTCATCCTCTTCAACCTTGGCTTTCATTTTTTCCAGCAATGCGATGGTTCCGGAGGAATCGACTTTGGCGATCTGTTGATTGATTTTTTTGGTGGATGCTGCTGTTCTTGCCCGGGCCCTCAGGGTGATCAGATCATTTTCAAAAGTGGATATAGTGGATTTGATTTTGTTTACATTGACTTGAAGACTTGCCGCCATTTTTTCATGGTGTTCCGCTTCCTGAGACAATCTTACCGTATCATTGGCCTGGGATTCCTTTTTGGAAAGAGCTTCGGTTGCCAGCCGTTCGGCAGTGGCCTGATCCATTTCGCCGCTCTTTACTTTTTGAAGCAGAAGCATTGCTTTTCGTTCATAATCTGCAGCAAGCTTTTTCGCATTTTCAGCCTGTTTCCGGGTTCGGATTGCGATTCCTTTTACTTCAGCCAGACTTTTCATGGCCTCTGTCAAGTCATTTTTTAGATCCCGGATTCCCTGTTCCGTCATTTTAATGGGATCTTCCATCTTATCAATTGCATCATGAGCGTGTGATTGTCCTACCTTGAAAAGTCTTTTAAATATCGACATAAAACATTCCTCCTTGTTTGTGGGAAAATGATAAATTAAGAGATGAATTCTAAAAGTTCTGATCCATATTCTGAAAGAGCGAGGCTCAGCGCCTGAATGGAACCTTCCAGTTCATTCCGGTCCAGACTTTCAAGCTGAAGCGTATCCCGGAACAGGATGAATTTTTCATCCTCATCAATGACAAAGGCACCATGCACAAGGTTTCGGTTCATTTGCAGCAGCCTTTTGTACAGTTCGCTTGGTTTGCCGGGAATATCCATAATGACCTGTTCCAGAACAACGATAGGCTCTTCACAGTCAATAATCAGGTTCTTGATTCCATTTTCCTCATCTTCCACCACAACAAGTTGTTCTGCGGTATCTTCATCTATGATGGCAATGTTCATCTCATGAAGATACTGTTTTACCAGTTCAAATTTATCCTGCATATCATACCTCCTGAATTGGGCTGAATAATGGGTTGATTTTTCATTACATTGATTTTTGTGGTGTGTTTTTTTCAGTCGTGTTCTGTTTTTGCCTTTCCTGTTTGAGCTTTATAATAAGATGCAATCGGGTTTTGTAAAGCA
>PNOB01000180.1 GCA_013824585.1 Desulfobacterium sp.
GAGTACCCCGGCAGTTGATTGAATCTGCGATCCATCAGATCGAATTCCATCGAAAAGAAGTGACAAATTCCCCGCATCCATATGGCATCAAGCTGTTGCTCACCGTGTCCAGTAACTGGTTTCACGGAGGAGATCCGGAAAAGATACTGCTGCTGGATTCGGATTTGAATCAGATATGGGAAAAGCTTGCTAAGGAACCGTTTTTCGAAAACAAGATCCGGCAGTATTTTCTGGATAACAACCATCGTGTCCGCCTCCTGCTCAAGCCGGATGGTCAGATGGCTGAAGAAGAGAAGAAACGTGTACAGAAAGAGCTGGAAGCGATACAGGAAAAACTCAATCCAAAAGATCTGGAAACCATCAAACAGTATACGGAAAAGCTGGTCCGGTTACAGGATATGGAAGAAGACCTGTCCTGTCTTCCAACCCTGTCACGGAAGGATATCCCCCCGGATGTCTCTATTGTAAAAGCGTCGGATGCCTATCCGGATGCTTTGCCGGAATGTTATGAACAGCCCACATCCGGGATTTTTTACTTTTCTGCGGCAGCCGGAGCCGGAGGAATGGAACAGGATCTGATCCCTCTGCTGCCGTTTTTCTGTTCTTCTTTTACCCGGGTTGGAACAAAAGATCATGATTATACGGAGATGGCTCAGTTGATTGATTTGTATACCGGTGGCGTTGGCTTGTCACCGCAGGCGCGCACAAGCTTCGGACCGGACAATGAGAGTCTGCCGTTTGTGTCCTTTGGAGGTAAATGTCTGGTTCGCAACCTTGAGAAGATGTTCGGGATTATTGCCGAGCTTTTCGGAAAGGTGGATTTTTCCGATCTGAATCGGTTGAAGAGTTTACTGCTGGAATACCAGGCCGGCATGGAATCCATGATTGTCAACAACGGTCACAGACTGGCCATATCTCTGGCATCCAGAAACTTCACACCGTCAGCCGCTCTGGGTGAATTATGGAATGGTGTGCATCAGTTAAAAACAATACAGAGCATCACACAGAAATTTACGGGAACACAACAGACAGATGCAGAACTTCAGAAGCTGGCTCAGGATCTCTCACGGATCGGAAAGTCATTGTTTCAATCTGCAAATCTCAGAACAGCGCTCATCGGAGAAGAAAGCATGTTGTCATCTGGTATTGACCTTGTTCAATCTGTTTATGAAGGGATTCCGGACGGAGCATCCGATTTTTTCAGGATGCCTTTGATTCCAATGGATTCGGAGCTTCCGAGGGAAGCGTGGAGTACCTCCTCTGCCGTATCTTTTGTCGCAGGGATGTTCAAGACAGTCAGAATGAACCATCCGGATGCACCGGTTCTTTCGGTCATCTCCAAATTGATACGTTCCATGTATCTTCACCGGGAGATCCGTGAAAAGGGAGGCGCTTACGGAGGGTTTGCTGTTTATAATTCCGAAGATGGTCTGTTCGGTTATGCCTCCTATCGTGATCCTCATATCCTTTCAACCTTGAATGCATTCAAAGGGGCAGCGGAATTTATCCGATCCGGAAAGTACGATGAAGAGGACATCAAAGAGGCGATTTTCCAGGTATGTTCGGAAATCGATAAACCTGATACCCCTGGTGTTGCCGGACGTAAGGCGTTTTTTCGAAAAATTATTTCCCTCTCAGATGATACTCGGATAAAATTCAAGAAGAATCTGGTTCAGGTGAACCGCAAGAAGGTCATGAGTGTATCTGAAAAGTATTTTCATTACAGAGAGGATCAGCATGCTATTGCGGTCATTTCCGGTGAAGATAAAATCATCGCCTCCAACCAGAAGCTGGGAGACAAAAAACTGTCGCTGCATAAAATATAACAGGAAGAATTGTCCGTAACACCCTTCTCCTTATTCCGATTTGCTTTCATGTTGACACTATTTATGGTCACACAAAGGGCTGGCACAGGGGCCTGCCCCTACGAATCATGCCATCTTGATCGCAAAATGAAATTACAGCTTTTCCGGGATAGGAAATAACTGCCGGTTTTGAACAAATCCATCATCCGAACAATCAGGTCATGGATGAACGAAATCGTTTAACTATCTGCTTTAAAAGTTTTTTAAATATCCTTTCAGGATTGGTATACCAATTGCTATTTTATTGACCAACCGAAGATGCAACCTGGTTTGATAACAGGGTAACCGCATCGGAAAATCATCCCTTTTTATGGAATCCGGAAATATTTCCAATGGGGTTACCCGGATCATGACAAAACACAAGTTATCTTTTGAAGAGGACGTATGAAAAACAGAAAATATCCGGAATTCAGAATTCTTGTATTGGCTGCACTGCTGTTTCCGGCTTGTTCCTGCTTTTATCCTTCGATTGCAGATGCCGGTATCTGGAAGGTTCATGCCTATATTCAGAATGCAATCTGTATGCAGCCGGACGGGGATTATATCTGGATCGGCAGTACAACCGGCGTCTGGCGTGTCAAACGCAGTGACGGAACCTTTGTTCAGTATACAACCAAGAATGGCCTGGTTAATTCGGTAGTGATGGACATTGCCATTGATGGAAACAACAACAGATGGTTCGCCACCCTGGGCGGTGTAAGCCGGTTTGATGGCATGGGCTGGGTCAGTTTTACGACAGCAGACGGCCTGGTCAGCAATCAGGTCCGTTCCGTGGCAATAGACAGTTCCGGGGTGAAATGGTTCGGCACCTCTCAGGGCGCATGCAGTTACAATGGGAGTGAGTGGAAGGTTTATGCAGATGAAAGTGGTCTGGCGGGAAATACAGTGAATGCGATTGCAACTGATGCATCGGGAAATATATGGTTCGGGACCGATCAGGGGGTGAGCCGGTTGAATGGAACAAAATGGACAACATACAACACTGCATCCGGGCTTGCTCACAATAAGGTAAATGCAATTGAGGTGGATGATTCCGGAAACAGATGGTTTGGAACCGATAACGGGATCAGTCTGTATAACGGCAGCACCTGGAAAACCTACCGTACCGAAGATGGTCTTGCGGCCAATCTGGTCAATGATATTGCCGTTGATAAGGCCGAGCATAAATGGTTTGGCTGCTATGGCGGAGGAGTCAGCGATTTTTTCGAAGATAGCTGGACAGGATACACAAAAGCAGATGGCTTGATCAGCAATCAGGTGACGGCTGTTGCAGTAGATATGGATAGTCATATATGGGTCAGTACGACTGTCGGTGTCAGTGAGTTTGACAGTGAAGGCAGCCTGCCGGATACGGATGAAGCCTCTGATGAAGACACATCTGATGAGGATATGAATGACGATGGGGTTTCAGACGACAGTCAGGATAATGTCGACTCCATTCCATTATCCGATGGCGAAAACCTGACCGTTGTTTCGTCACAAGGTACAAAAATTACGAACCTGTCCATTGATGAAATTCCATCTTCTTCTGCTACTCCATCGGATCTGGATTTTATCTATGGTCTGATCGGTTTTACAATTGAAAATGTCGGGGCAGGGAAGAGTGCAATTGTCACCCTGTATTTTCCAAAGGATGCGGCTCCGGCAACCTATTATAAATATGGACCGACACCGGATAAGCCTCAGGATCACTGGTATGAATTCATGTTTAACGGAGAGACCGGAGCTGAAATCGACGGCAATGTGGTTACCCTTCATTTTATTGATGGAAAGCGCGGGGATGATGTGTATACCCTGGATGGTAAAATTATAGATGTCGGAGGACCCGGCTTCAGGGACGCACAGACAGGCAATGAAGCCGCTTCAACAGGCAGCAGTTCCGGCAGCGGCGGAAAGGGAGGTTGTTTTCTCGGTTGCCTGAATGAAAGGTAAAGATGGATCAGGATATTTTTTTTTCAGACAGTATCTGAATCAATTCCCTGGCTTTTTCTTTTGTGATATTCCCGCCGGATTCCGCAATATGCACTGTATGTCTCCCCAAAGTCTTATACAGACTGAGAAGGTCAGGGGCCATGCGGAGGATTTCATCTACATGGGTGCTGACGGTTTCCGTATCCCCCCGGACAATCGGGCCGGTCAGTGCTTTTTCCGTGCCTTTTTTTTCAATATTGGAGAGGGTGCCGTGGATTAAGGGCCCCAGAACCTGAAACGCATTTTCCGGTGGAATGCCGGCAATCTGTAAAAGTCTGAATGCCATATCCTGAAGAGTGACCAGATAATTTGAGGCCACTACTGCGGCAGCATGGTATGCTGATTTTGCATGGGTTTTGATGAAAAAACAGGTTGCCCCCAGATCCTGTGCAATCTGTCTGGCCAATGCAACTGCTTCTGTTTCTCCTTCTATGGCTGCGATGATATTTTTAAATGGATTTCCCTCTATCCGGGTTGAGGCAAAACTTTGCAGAGGATGGAGAGAGCCGATGGAAACCTCACATTTTTTTAAAGTCATAAGAATTGTGGACGGCTGGGACCCGCTGCAATGCAATACAACTGCATTTTTCTTCAACCCTTTGTTTTCAGCCAGAAGGGAAGCGGCGGCCTGGATCTGACCATCCGGTGTGGTGATAAAAACCACATCAGCGGATCGGGTTATCTCCCAGGGCTTGTCACTGAAGATATCCGTACCGATATCGTCTGCGGCCTTTCGGGCAGATGTGATGCTTTTACTGGCAAGACCGGCCAGTGGATATCCTGAAGATTTCATCTGTTTTGCCAATGCACATCCAAGCTTCCCACATCCGACGATTGCAAATGATGCTTTCATGAAAGCACTCCTTCCCAATACAGTTGATTATCATAAGAGATTGAACGCCTGTTCCAAACCGTTCCTAAGGTAATGTGAAGATTGGTTGCTTTTGTCAAATTGATTACTTTCTTTCTGGTTATTTTACAATGATTTTTCATATTATTTCAGTATGCAAAAGCAAAAACATTCATATTGACTTAAAGACAGGCTCTGGGTTAATAGGGTAACGGTTATTGCGTGGCAGCGCCCATAAATGATTCTGATTCCGGTGCATTCACGATTCAATCTGATATTTTGAAATAAATCTTTGTTATTATTGATAGAACTGTAATGGGCTCATCATGCTTGATAAATGAAATCTGATGAAACAGTTGGACATACATGATACAGTTAATTCGAGGTTTTAAAGACATCCTGCCGGAGGAATCCGCTCTCTGGCAGCATATTGAAAATACAGCCCGGGCCTTGTTTGAGGATTTCGGATTCAAGGAGATTCATCCGCCGATTCTGGAAAAAACAGAACTGTTCAAACGCAGTATTGGTGAGGATACGGATATTGTTGAAAAGGAGATGTACACATTTTCAGACCGGAATGGGGATCTTCTTACCCTTCGTCCGGAAGCGACCGCATCGGTCGTGCGCTCCTATATTCAGCACAAGATGTATGCAATGGATCCGATCCGGAAAATGTATACCATTGGCCCCATGTTCCGGAGGGAGAGACCGCAAAAAGGGCGGTACCGGCAGTTTTATCAGATCAATGCCGAGGTGTTTGGCGAGGCGTCTCCTTA
Organism: Desulfobacterium sp.; assembly: GCA_013824585.1. GTDB lineage: Bacteria > Desulfobacterota > Desulfobacteria > Desulfobacterales > SURF-7 > QZKS01. The sequence continues at coordinate 5,463 of PNOB01000180.1, forward strand.
TATTGATGCTCAACTGATTTTTATGCTGGTGAAACTGTTTTCAAAACTGGGTGTCTCGGATATCAATGCCCATATCAACTCACTGGGATGTCCGGAATGCCGTCCCAATTTCAGGAAGGCACTGTCTGAACTTCTGATATCCAAAAAAGAGCAGCTTTGCGAGGACTGTATCAGAAGGAGCGAACGAAATCCATTACGTGTTCTGGATTGCAAGGTTCCCGCATGCAGGGAGGCCGTTTCAGAAGCTCCTTCCATCATGGATTTTCTTTGCCCGGATTGCGCACGTCATTTTGATACGGTTCAGGCCATGCTGGTAAAACAGGGAGTACGGTTTGAATTGGATAAACGTCTGGTACGGGGGCTTGATTATTATACCCGTACAACCTTTGAAATTCAGACCGGAGCATTGGGCGCGCAGAGTGCAGTTGCTGGCGGAGGACGGTATGACGGCCTGGTGAAAGCGCTGGGAGGACCGGCTCAGCCGGCCATTGGCTTTGCCATCGGATTTGACCGGCTCGTGGAGATCGTTTCCCTGGGGCAGGAGAGCCTGGAAAAAAAGCCGGTTATTTTTATCGCAGCCCTTGGAGAAGAAGGAATCCAGAATGGGTATATCTGGGCAAACGAGCTGTGCATGGCCGGTGTTCCGACCGAGGCGGATTTTTCCGGAAAAAGTTTGAAAAGCCTGATGAAGAGGGCGGACAGGATGGGGGCTTCGTTTGTGCTGATGGTTGGTGAGAGCGAGCTGAAAGACGGCAGGGTTGTTCTACGGGATATGAAAACAAAAGAACAGCATGCATTTTCTGTTGATAAACTGATTGAGACGATTACAATTTTTTTAAATCGATAAAGTAAAGGAGCAAATCCATTGACCGATATACTTGGAGAAATGAGAAAAACGCATCATTGCAGTGCGCTGGGCAAAAAACAGATTGGAGAAGAAGTCGTTTTAATGGGCTGGGTTCAGCGGCGGCGTGATCATGGCGGTGTTATTTTTGTTGATCTACGCGATCGGGAAGGGATCACCCAGATTGTTTTTAATCCGGAAAGAGAACAGGCAGCTCACGCAAAAGCGCATTCCATAAGGAGCGAGTTTGTTCTGGGCGTCAGGGGAAAGGTGGAAGCAAGGCCTGACGGCATGGTCAACTCGAATCTGAAAACCGGTGAAATTGAGATCCTCGTGACGGAGTTGAAAATTTTGAATACAGCCCAGACACCGCCATTTATGATTGAAGAAACAGTAGATGTTTCCGAAAGTATTCGGCTCAAGCATCGCCATATTGATCTTCGGCGGCCGCAGCTTCAAAAAAATATCATCACCCGGCACAAGGCAGCCGCTTCTATAAGGCAATATCTGAATGCCAATGGTTTCCTGGATATTGAAACACCGGTACTGACACGGAGTACCCCGGAGGGTGCTCGGGATTATCTGGTGCCGTCTCGGGTCAATCAAGGACAGTTCTATGCCCTGCCTCAATCTCCCCAGTTGTTTAAACAGCTTCTGATGGTAGCGGGTTTTGACCGGTATTATCAGATTGTCCGCTGTTTCAGGGATGAAGATCTGCGGTCGGATCGTCAGCCGGAATTCACACAGGTCGACCTTGAGATGTCTTTTGTGGGAGAGGAAGACGTTATGACCATTGCAGAAGGGCTGGTGTCGGCTCTTTTCAAGGATGTCCTGGGAAGGAATCTTGTGATACCTTTTGAACGGCTGGACTATGCAGATGCCATTGACCGGTTTGGACTGGATAAACCGGATATGCGGTTTGGCCTGGAACTTCAGAATATTTCGGATATTGTCGAGCACTCCGGCTTCAAGGTCTTTGCAAGCGTAGTGGAAAAGGGCGGAATCGTGAAAGCCCTGAACGCAAAAGGATGCATTGATTTTTCAAGAAAAGAGATTGACGACCTTACGGAATTTGTCGGTGTATACCGGGCCAAAGGATTGGCCTGGATCAAGGTCAAAGAGGATTCCTGGCAGTCTCCTATTGCCAAATTTTTCACCGATGCGGAAAAAGAGGCACTGGCGGAGCGGATCAACATGGAACCCGGTGATCTGGTTTTCTTCGTTGCGGATCAGCCCAAGATCGTGAACGAAGCCCTGGGCCATCTTCGGAATCATCTGGGAAAGAAACTCAACCTGATCGATGAAAAAGAGTTCCGGTTTGTATGGGTAACCCATTTCCCCATGTTTGAGTACGATGAGACGGAAAAACGATACCAGGCCCTGCATCATCCGTTTACTGCGCCGCTGGATGAAGATTATGACAAACTGTTCGATAAACCCCTTGAGGTGAGATCACGGGCCTATGACATGGTGCTGAACGGTTCCGAGATCGGAGGCGGGAGCATCCGTATTCATCAGAGAGAACGCCAGGAAAAGGTTCTCCAGGCCCTTGGCATGGAAAAGAAGGATTATGAGGGGAAATTTGGCTTTCTTCTGTCTGCTCTGGATTCCGGGGCTCCTCCCCATGGCGGTCTGGCCTTTGGGCTGGATCGCATGGTGATGATTCTCTGCGGCATGCAGTCCATCCGTGATGTGATTGCTTTTCCAAAAACCCAGAGGGCGGCCTGTCTGCTCACCGAAGCGCCTTCCGATCCCGGCAGGGAACAGCTTCTGGAGCTTGCCATAAAGGTGATGATCGAAAAGTAGCTTGAATTGTATGCTGGAGCAGCTTTTCGAGTGGAAGTAGCTTTTTTTGTGTGGGAGCGGCATCTTGCCGCGAAATAGGATTGTTCAGAATGCAAATGTCGCGGCAAGATGCCGCTCCCACATGAACTCTGAATATTTCCTGTGTATCTCAGAAATGCCTGGAAACATGCAAACCGATCCCTGCTGCATTATAAGCCGGATTATCCCTGGTTGCACCCTGTCCGTTTGAAACATGCATTAATCTGAAACCAAAGATCAGTGCATTTTTATCTTCAAGCGTGTATTGAATCGACGGGCCGATGCGCCAGATAAAATTGTAAAGATCTCCTCCTGCCGGAAACTCCTTATTGTGAAAAATGAATCCGCCGTTTGCATCCATGGAAAATGTCAGATTGTCCAGTGAAACAGGCACCCATCGAAAGTGAAGCAGGGGTCCGATCCCGAAAGCTGAATTTGAATACTCTGTCTCCCAACCATTCAGATCCTTACGGATACTGTTTCCCCAGGCGTAGTTCATGGTCAAACCGCTATAAACCGAGACAAGAAGATCGTTGTAATAGCCATATCTCCAAAGGACATTGACAGCAGTTGTCTGAATCCTGCGGTCCAGGCTTGTGGGCCAGAGGTATTCTACACCCAGTTCGAACGGTTCTTTCAATTCCGGAAGCTGTTTTTCCGATTTCTCGGTATCTGCATAAGCAGGGGAGAGCACCGTAAGGCAGAGAAACAGAATAATCTGAAATGGAATCATTGTTTTGAATATCCGGATCATGATGGCATACCTTATGATTGAAAGTCTTCAATGTGTACGTAAATCTCTGCTGTTTC
>PNOB01000181.1 GCA_013824585.1 Desulfobacterium sp.
GAAAAAAAATTTTCAAACGAGGCCATGGAAGTACTCATTCAGTACAACTGGCCGGGAAATATCAGGGAGCTTGAAAATTTGATTGAACGCCTCTCTGTTCTTGTGGATAAAAGCGTTTTCGATGTATCGGACCTGCCTGAAAACTTTTTACACAAAAAACAAGAGGGATTTAAAAAATCCGTTACTCGGTTAAAAAAAGATGTTGGATTCAATGATGCTGTTGAGCAATACCAGCAAGACCTTATTCTACAGGCACTCAAAAATACAGATGGAGTGAAATCAAAAGCTGCAGAATTGTTAAAAATGAATCGAACCACTCTGGTTGAAAAAATAAAAAAAATGAACATAAAACAAAATTAAAATATGCATGCTGCCAAAAAAAATGGTGCCAAATTCTTGACTGTTTCAACAGAACAACCTCATAATTTCCGCGCTCTTTCTCCTTATCGGAAATGATATGCATCGCCGAACCTATCCTCAGACCCATCCAAATACTTTTGTTATTCAGGATGTGAGCTCCCTCTATATAAAGGTTTAAATCAATTACGCCTTTTTTATTTGACCACAAAAAATATTGGCACGCTGTTTGCTAATTTATCTAAAAAAACGCGACCGATTATTCTATATCAACATCCCAATACGAGTATCAAAAATCATCGAAACACGGCTAAATGTATCTATGAAACTTATCCTTCCTTATTTAAATATCGAAAGGTTATGATGTTTTTGATTGTTTCAAAAACCAAACGGCTCTTGATCCCGATTTCACAGGGGTTGCTTTTTTTCGTACAGCTCACAGCATGTTTCAACCTTTGTTTTGCAGCCCCTCGTCAAAATGTTATCAATCAAATCCGGCTTCATGATTCCCCGCGGAGGATGTACCTTAACCTCAATCAGAAATCTCTCTATAAAATCATTCAGGTTGAAAAAAATGAAATGATCATTGCCTTTAAAGATGTCGGCATCGCAGATAACATTATAAAAAAGGGCTCTGCCTCCTCTTTTATTCAAAACATCCGAATTGAAAAACTCCAAAATAATGTAACCATGCTCGTGATAAAAACTGCACCTGAATTAATAAAAACAGATGCCGATTGGGATGGTTTGTCCAATACACTTATTGTGAATTTCTATTTCGAAAAACAGAAACATAAGAAAAGAAGACCTCTGAAAAAAAAGCCCGATGAGAAACAAACAATCTACAAAAATCAATCTGATCCAGATAAACCGAAGGAAATCAGTAAGGAGTCTGCCTCCATAAAAAAAGAAATCATTGAGGAACCGGCATCGATAAAAGAAGAAGTCAGACCGGATCCACCTTCTGATCTGAGTGGCGGCAGAATTGATGATATATTAATCGAGTTATCAACAGAAAGCTGTTTGGCAAAATCGGAATTCAAAAAAGCCTTTGAAGAATTGGAAAATAGAGATTGGAAATCTGCTGAGAATGCGATAACCGGTTTCCTGAAAACAAACACTATCGAAACCTGTAAGGATCCTGCCTATTTTTTAAGGGCATATTGTTCCTATAAACAAATGGATTCAGATAAAGAAGAAGGCATATTGGAATCAATTGCAATTTGTCAGGAAGCAGTCAATTATTTTCCGGATTCAAAATATCAACCCTATGGAATGACAATTCTCGGAAAGCAATACCTCAAGTTAAACAGCCTTGCAGAAGCAAAAGGTTATTTCAAAATTGTTTTGGACAAGTACCCGCAATACAGAGGCACGCCTGAAATCATTTTCGAACTCGGAATTCTTGATCAGAAAACAAATTTTCCCCGAAGTGCCATTGAACATTTTCAAAAAATTCTCTTAAAATACCCGAAAAGTGTTTTGGTGGCAGATGCAAATCTTGAACTGGGAAAAACTCTTTTCAAAATGAATAATTTTTCAAAGGCTATAGAACATCTCAACTTTATAATCAACGAACACCCTCAAGTAATATATGATTCCTTCGAAGTACTACTATATATCGGTAACAGTTATTATCATATGGGTAACTATAAGGAGGCCAGAAAAATACTGGAAAAAGCATATAATCTTTTTCCGGAAATAGATTCAAGCCATATTGTACTGACCCGAATTGCAGATACACTGGCTGATGAAAACCAAAATGAAAAAGCCAAAAAATTGTATCAATTGGTGATTAATAAGTATCCTGGATCAGATGGATTTGTGATCAGCTCCGTCCGACTTGCCAAATACCTTGCAACAAGAGAAGAAAAGGAAAAAATTTATAACCTCATTATTGAAAATTATCCGGAAAATCCAATGGCAAATCTTGCCAGGCTTCGAATTGCTGAAATCCAAAACAAGGCCGGTGAATATAAGCAATCCATTGAAACGATAAACGATATCTTTCTGAATAATCCCCAGGCGCTAAAACAAGAGGCCCTTTTCCTGAAACAAAATTCTTTTGAATCCTTATTTAAATGGATGCTTGAAAAGGGGAACTATCCTGAAGTGCTGTCCATGTACGAAAATGATAAACGATCTCTCGACACCTATGAAAATCCAGGCCTCTTCTCCCTGGTTGGAGAGTCTTACTTTCAAGGGCATCTATATGAAGGTGCAGCCAAGCTTCTCCTGGAGGCGGAAAATCAAACAAGAGACACAAAAAAACCGGATAAATACACTTATATGCTGGGTGTTGCTCTGCAAGAGTCCGGCAACACAGAAAAATCGTTAACGCATTTGAATCGATATATCAAGGAAAACCCTAAAAGCGAATTTACTTCCGATGCTTTTCGGAGAATTGCAAGAATTGAAAATCAAAAAAAGAACACTCAAAAGGCATCTCAATATTTACAAACCGCATTTGATCGGAGCCAGAGTGAAATTGAGAAAGCAGACATTCTGATAGAGCATTCGAACTTATATATGAAAAATAATCAGTATAATGAAAGCTCAACTTCACTGATAAAGGCAATCAACATTTTATCTTCTTCCCCTAAAAGTGATAAGGCCATGATACTGACAGCCTACAGAGAACTGGGGAAGTCGTATATGGTTCTTAAGGAATTTCTCAAGGCCGCAGATGCTTTTTCCATGGCCCTTAAATTCTCGGAAGCGGATGAAGATGAAATTGGTTTAAACTTTTTGTTAGGAGAGTCCTTTACAAAAGGCAACCATTGGAAAGAAGCAGCCAAGGCATATCAAAATGTTGTTTCTTCGGGTGACTCCTTTTGGAGCAAACTTGCGTCAGAAAAACTGAAAGGTCTACAGATCAACGAAAAAATAAATAAAACATGAATAATCCGAAAATTCTCATCATTGAAAAAAATATCCGGGAACGTACCCTCTTTTCCAGTCTATTGGAAAATTGGGGATATTATGTCACTACTTCCCATGACGGAGAAGATGCACTGGCAAAAATTCATTCCGAGGAATTTAATCTGGTTATTTCTGATTTTATGTTACCAGGAGGCTCAAACGGTGTTGACCTGATTCAAAGTATCCATTCTGTAAGTGATAACACTCGCATTCTATTCATTTCTTTAGAAAGTTCCGTGAAAAATGCTGTGGATGCCATGAAAGCCGGAGCCATCGACTATCTGGTAAAACCCGTTGACGAAGCCCAAATCCAATACATTCTAGAAAAAAATCTGCATGACCAACCAACTGAAAACAATTCACCATATCGGAAACAAAATGGCAAGGTAACCATTGTTACCAAAAATAAAACCATAATGCATCTGCTCGATTTATCAAAGCAGGTTGCGAAAAGCACAGCCTCTGTTTTCATTCAGGGAGAAAGCGGAACAGGAAAAGAACTATTTGCACATTTTATTCATGACTGTAGTAATCGGGAAAAAGGACCCTTTGTAGCCGTAAACTGCGCTGCTCTTCCCGAGTCACTCCTTGAAAGTGAATTATTTGGACATGAAAAAGGTTCATTCACCGGTGCAGTATCTCAAAAACCAGGCAAGTTTGAACTGGCAGATAAAGGTACGATACTGCTGGATGAAATAACAGAAATGCAGCTCCACCTCCAGTCCAAACTTTTACGAATCATCCAGGAACACGAGGTGGATAGGGTTGGTGGACTGAAACCAGTAAAAATTGATGTCCGTGTCATCGCAACCAGCAATCGAAATATTACCCAGTCGATCAAAGAGGGAAAATTCAGAGAAGATCTGTATTTCCGGTTGAATACAATTCCTCTCACCATTCCGCCACTGAGAAAAAGGCCGGAAGATATTGAGCCACTGGCATTGTTTTTCATTAATAAATATAACCGAGTCGACGGACGAAATGTCAAAACTTTGACTAAATCTGCTCTGAATACTCTAAAAAATCTACCGCTTAACGGAAACGTCAGAGAACTGGAAAATATTATCCAGCGAGCTGTCTTGCTTTCAGACAATGAGACCATTCAGGAAAAGGATCTTTTTCTTGAAAACCATGATCCGACTTTCCCGGACAACCCTGGAAACACCGAAGAACCGGCTGCCAGCATGATTGCCGGACCCCTGAAAGATGTTGAAAAAAAGATGATATTCCAAACGCTTGACCAAACCAAGGGCAATCGAACACATGCTGCAAAAATACTGGGTATCAGCGTTCGAACACTCAGAAACAAATTAAATGAATACCGGGAAATAATGGAAGTCCTTTAACCGGCACACTATTTGCTATTTTACTACATCAGGAGATGGCTATGAATACAATATATCCTTTTGATCGAACTTATGAACTGCTGGGAAAATCACTCGATATTTCAGCAAGAAGGCACAGTCTGATTACAGGTAACATCGCCAACATGGATACGGTGGGATATCAACCCAAGGACTTGGATTTTAACGAAACCCTCCAAACTGCAATGAAAAAAGGGGGCGGGAAGCTTCGCGGAACCCACCCCGGTCATATGAAACATCGGTCGGAAAAAATAATCTACGAGGGGGAAACCCGAATAAACAGTGCTGATCCACATAACCTGGATTCCGTGAATATTGACACGGAAATGACCAATCTGATTTCAAACAACGGAATGTATAAAACCAGTGTGGAAATGCTCTTACGGAAAATTGCAATTCTCCGGCAATCCATTACCGAAGGAGGTAGTTAATGGACCTTTTACAGGCATTGAAAATCAGTTCTTCCGGACTGTCAGCACAACGAACAAAATTGAATATCATTTCAGAAAATCTTGCAAACTCAGAAACCACCCGGACCAAAGAAGGAGGGCCCTATAAACGACAGATGGTTGTTTTTAAGGCAAAACCAATACCATCTTTTCGGAGTGAACTTGACGAGTTAAAAAAAAGTTATGATGGTGTTCAGGTTTCAGAAATCGTAACCGCCCAGGAAGAATTTAGAATGGTATACAAACCATCTCATCCCGATGCAGACCCGGTAACAGGCTACGTTGCCATGCCGAATGTGAATCATCTGACGGAGATGACCGATATGATGACTGCCAGAAGAGCCTATGAGGCGAATGTAACTGCAATTGAAAACACCAGAAGCTTGATCAACAAAGCTCTGGAGATTGGAAAATAAACCATGGATAAAATCAATATTCAAAGCATGGGCGAAATCACCCGAAATGCGCCAAAACAAAAGACTTCGGCATCTCATGAAAATGGCTTTGCAGAAAAATTAAAAGAATCGATTATGGAGGTCAATCAACGCCAGCAAAATGCCAATCAGGCAATCGAAAAGGTTGTAAATGGGGAGATTGATATTCATGAGGGGATGCTCAAGATTCAGGAGGCGGATATCTCCATGCGACTGCTTCTTCAAGTCAGGCGTAAAGTAATGGATGCATACACAGAAATTATGCGAATGCAGCTCTAAAACGTTTCAGATCTCTCAACCCTGTGCGGGTATCAAAATCCAAGTCTGACCTTTGAACATGAACTCCTATAAAATAGGCAAGAAAGTAACCTTGTAGCTGATAATCAAATTTCTGTAATAAATTCTTATCACAAAAAAGGATGCTGAATATGGCAGATAAAGAAAATCAGCTCAGCGTAGCAAAAAAAGCAGATAACCCTGTTGTCAATCAAATCATTCAAATTTACAGCAGTATGCCTCTGTCACGTAAAATGGTAATAGGAGCTGTCGTATGCATGGTGATTCTGGGCTTTGCCGGTATGTTTTTCTGGGCCAATAAAATCGATTATCAGACCTTGTATACCGGTCTTTCATCAGAAGACGCAGCCGCCATTGTTGAAAAGCTGAAAGAACTGAAAATACAATATGAACTGGCCGGTAATGGAAGTGTTGTGCGTGTTCCTGCTGAAAAATTGTATGATGTCAGATTGTCACTTGCCGCTGTTGGACTTCCGAAAGGAGGGAATGTCGGATATGAACTGTTTGATGAAACCGATTTTGGAACTACCGAATTTGTTCAACAGTTGAATTATAAAAGGGCATTACAGGGAGAATTATCCCGGACCATCAAGGAATTCAGAGAAGTTGAAGATGCAAGGGTGATGATTGTTACACCAAAGGAGTCGGTTTTTGTGGAAGATTCCAAACCACCTTCCGCTTCGGTGCTGTTAAAACTGAAATCAGAACTGTCACAAGAAAAGATCAGTGCTGTTGTCCATTTGGTTGCCAGTTCTTTAGAAGACATGACTCCTGAACTCGTGACCGTTGTAGATACAAAAGGAAGGGTTCTTTCCAGAAAAACTTCAGAAAGTGAAAAACTCGGGGAAGTAACAACCACTCAATTCAAATATAAAAATGCTTTTGAACTCAACCTTGCAAAACAGATCCAAACCATGTTGGAGCAGATCGTCGGCAGCGGGAAAGCAATTGTCCGGGTTACTGCGGATATGGACTTCGACCAGGTAGATATGAATGAAGAGCTGTATGATCCGGACGTCAGTGTGGTACGAAGCAGACAAAACATTGTTGAAACATTAAACAAATCAGAGGGGCCGGGTGAGATTTCCAGCGTCAATCCGGTTGTTCCTCCAGGCGGAGGTCCGAGCAGCACTCAAACCAACGAAAAAAATGAAAAACAGGATGAAACCGTAAACTATGAATTAAATCGAACCATACGCAAAACCAGTAAACCGGTGGGCATGCTGAAGCGCCTTTCGGTGGCCACAGTTCTGGATGGAACATATACCATGGAAGCCGACCCAACAGGTAAAACCATTCGAAAATATGCTGCAAGAAGTGATGAAGAACTGAACCAGTTTCGAAAAATTGTGCAAAATGCCATGGGATATAGCGAAGATCGAGAAGATCAAATCACTGTTGAATCATTTCCGTTTGACCATGTTGAAGATCTTGAACGGGAGGGATTTGACTGGCAATCACTTTTTCGGCAATATGGCAGATCCTTTACCAATATTTTCCTCATACTTCTTCTGTTCCTTTTTGTTGTGTTGCCTTTGCTGAAAACCATGAGAGAAATTAAAGTCAAGGTTGTCGAGGCGCTGCCATCACCAGAGGAACGAAGAGCGCTTACTGGAAAAGATCATGAAGCAGGAGCGTTGACAGATCCATCCCAAATGGATCCAAAAGATAAATCAGCCTACCTTGCAAAGGAAAATACGGGAAAAGCAGTTAATATTTTCAGGGGTTGGCTTTCAGAGGCTAAATAATGGCAAAATCCAAACTTGATCCGCAAAAGCTGACCGGAACGCAAAAATCAGCAATCTTTCTTCTGTATATGGGGGAAAAATTTACATCTGAAGTATTCAAACAGATGGAAAACGAAGAGATTACGAAAATCGCTTCCGCCATGTCTGAAATAGATGAGATCCCCCCGGAAATACTTCATGCGGTTACAGAAGACTTTGTAAAAATATATGAAGACACCAACCGTTTGATTGTTGGTGGTGAAAGCTTTCTGAAAAATGTTATCGGCAAATCCCTTTCAGCAGAAAGTGCAAAAAAAATCTTCCGAGACGTGGAAGACAGTAAACGGGAACAGCCGTTTATATGGAGCCATGATATCAATGTTGCTACACTTACCGGATACTTAAAAAGTGAGCATCCTCAAACCATTGCAATGATCCTTGCAAATCTTCCACCGGAAATTTCCGGAGAAGTTATGGTAGGACTTCCAGAGGAAAAAAAGGGAGACTTGGCCATACGGATCGCACAACTCGGACAGGTTCCAGAAGAGGTGATAAGAGATGTGGATGAAGCTTTAAAAAGAGAGCTCAGCTCCATCGGCAAAGGAGGAGGAAGAGGCGGTGGTATCCCGGTTCTGGTTGAAATCCTGAGTAATGTGGATAAAGCAACAGAAGATATCGTAATGGAAACCATAGAAGAAGAACATGCTGAAATGGCCAGTGAAATCCGGCAACTCATGTTTGTCTTCGAGGATTTGAAAAGTGTTGATGACAGAGGCATGCGAGAAATTCTTAAAAAAGTTGAAAGCTCTCAACTTACCCTCGCTCTCAAAACAGCCAGTGAAGAAATGAAAAATAAAATTCTCTCTAACCTGTCATCACGGGCTTCAGAAATGCTTCTTGAGGATTTGGAAGTCATGGGACCGGTTAAGCTGTCTGATGTTGAATCAGCACAGCAGGAAATTGTCAATGCTGCCAAAGAATTAGAAGCCGATGGCACAATCTCGCTTGGCGGAAAGGGCGCAGGTGAGGTACTTGTCTAAGAAATCCATCAATGAACACAATAACCAAACACCGGAGTGGCAATCGCTGATTCCTGAGCAAGAACGGTCTTATCAGATTGCGATGTCCAAAAGCAAAAACTCCAAAATTCTGGATGAAAAACCAATTTTTAAACCTCTGTATGAGGGAAATGACCCAAAAGGGTCAAATGACAATTTTGAACTGATTTACAAATTTAACAAACAATCTGAATCATCTTCCCGATCTAAACCGCTCCTCACAGGTGATACAGATATGGAAA
>PNOB01000182.1 GCA_013824585.1 Desulfobacterium sp.
GAATCATTCCAAGGCTTCGATTCCCGAGGAGATCAATTTTTACCAACCCTCCCTCTTCAGCCCCATCCTTTTCCCATTGGATGATGGGTACACCCTTAGGCGCTTTTTCAATGGGAACATAGGTATCAATGGGTTCCGGTGTGATCACGACACCACCGGGGTGTACGGACAGATACCGCGGAATACCGATAATCTGATGGGCAAGGCAGATGATCTCCGGCCATGGCTCCGGAAAATCAAACCGGTCCAGCTCCGGCAACTGCCTGAGCTGCGACAGCAGATCGTAGGGCAGATCCCGGATCTGAAAAAACCACGGCAACCTTGTAGAAACCCGGCCGATCTCCCGGTCTGTCAACCCAAAGACCTTGGCAACCTCCCGGATCGCCATGCGAGGCTGGAAAACAACATGGTTGGACACCATGGCAGCATGTCCTTGATATTTTTGAAAAACTGAATCCAGTATCGCATCCCGCTCATCCCATGCAAAATCCACATCAATATCCGGTGGGTCTAAGCGGCCTGGGTTTAAAAAACGTTCAAAATAGAGATTGTGTTTCACCGGGCAGACGTTGGTGATGCCGAGACAATAGGCTGCCAGGGATGCGGCCCCGCTTCCCCGTCCGCAAATCCTGGGACTTTTGGATACAATATCCCGAACCACCAGAAAATAGGATGAAAACCCTTTTCCCTCGATTACGGAGAGTTCATGTTCCAGTCTTTCTACCACCGCTTCCGGCAGCTCGTCTCCGTATCGCCAGGACGCACCCCTGTAAACATCGGCTCGCAAAACCTCTCCGGCACTTTTACGACTGTCCTCTCCTTCCCATGGCGGCATCACAACACCATGTTCCGGACCGGTAAACCCGAGGCGCATTGCAATCTTCTCTGTTTCCGGTAAAAGATCCGGCCAGGCAGAAAGCTTCTGGAAATACACCTCAGGGGGGGACAAAAAAGCATCCGGAGCTGTAAAATTTTCCGGTTCCAGGCGGGAAAGAGATGTATTCAGATCAATTGCCCGAAGCATCTTATGGACAGTAAACCCTTCCGGTTTCAGAAAAAAAACATCCGGAGCAAGCACTGCCGGAACTCCCAGACAGCGGGCAGACTGCCGCAAACCAAACATCCTCTCTCCGGACCGGCCGGAAAAAGCGGCTGCCACACTTACCCCGGATTCAAAAAAAGCCTGAAGCAACCTTGGCGTGCGGGTGAGTACTACCATGCCTTCCACATATAAAGGAAGGGTTGACTGTAAATCAAAGGATGTATCAGTATGGCGGCGTGTGATCAGACGGCAAAGATTCTTATATCCCCGGCTGTTTTCCACCAGACACACAACCCGTTCCCCAGAGCCTTTCTCTGTAATTTCCGCTCCGATGATGGGTATCAGTCCTTCCTGCCGGCATGCCCGTAAAAAAGGGAATAAACCATACAGATTATTGGTGTCGGTCAAGGCAATCCGTGAATATCCCATCTCTTTTGCCGCTCTGCAAATCTCTTCAGGAGAAGCAGTGCCCCACATCAGGGAATAATAGGAATGCATGGAAAGCAGGATCATGCCGAATCCAGGGAAAATGTACGCCCCATCCGAAGAGAACCTGAACCGAACCGTTGACGAACCCGGTCAATGGCACCCATCAATTGTTCTTTTTTTTCTTTTTCCGCCCGGGACTCGGCAAAAAGTTCCAGTTGTGAAGACCTTGATTCAAAACGGTTACAGCTCAGCGACATATGCCGGATCCGTACCCTTCGGGTCCAGGCTCGTTCCAGAGCAAGTTTTGCAACCAAAAACAGAGAAAAATCATCATGGACAGGAGGTCTGGCAGCAGCCTGCCTGACAACACGCTTCCCATCCGAAAAATCAAGGATCAACCCGAGATTCTTTGCGGAAAGCCTCTGTCTGCGGAGCAGGGAGCCGATCTTTTCCGTAAGGCGATACAAAACACCTTCAACCACGGACACCTGACCGGTATCCGTACCAAACACATGATCAAAGCAGATCCCCTTCTTTTTCAGACAGAAAGATTGTACCGGCGACAGATCAATTCCACGTACGAGATTGAATAAGGTATGACCGCGTCTTCCAAAAATCAGATCCAGTTGTTCCATGGTAAGTCCGGCCACCTGCCCCACAAAAGAGAGATTGAACTCTCCGAATTGTTTCCGGTCTTCCGGAAGTATACCCGGCACAAGATACAGTGGCAGGGGTTGTAAAAAGCATGCTTCCTCCCCTTCCCGGACAATATATTCTCCGGATGGTTTGACCAGACGGGTGGCAACCTTGGCCACCAGTTTGTTCGATGCCACTGACCAGATCGGATCCAACCCCATCTCCGAACGAAACGCACTGCGAATGCGCCAGGCGATATCCGGAGGTGGCCCGAACAGTCTGCTGGTTCCGGTGACATCCACAAAAATATGCCCCTTTTGATCCGTCATTTCCGCCAGCGGGGAATAAGGCAACACCCTCTTGAAACACTGCATCATGGCCTGTTCATACCGATCCGGATGCGGGGGTAACACTTTGGCACCGGAGCAGAAACGGAGGGCTGTTTTCAGGGGCATCCCCTTTCGGACACCATCCTGATAAGCCTCCTCACTCATATCATACACCTCGGCCCGTGCAGCCGCTTCCGGGGCAATGATCACCGGGCAGTTCCGCAACCGGCAATCTGCCTGACGCTCGACTGCAACGGCAAAATCAGCCACATTCAAATGAATAATGGATCGTGACTGCATCTTATCCGATCTCCAGACCTTCCTTTGAAAGAAGTCGACGCAATTGCAGAGCATTTTCCGCAGCCTGAGCCCGGACATGGTTATTAAAAAAAATAACCCCTTTTCTTGCCCGGCTGCTCATGGGAATAATTCTTTTTTCGATCCATTCCCCAAGCTGATCATCTGAATAGCAATAATCAAACTGCTTCTGCATATTCCCGGATCGCCATCCTTGATCATTCCGGCCATGGAAACGCACATAAAACAGATCCGGGCAGGTCACAACATCCAGCGCCGGGAACAGACCCGGTAAATCCGGTTCATCCACGCTGACCAGGCACACCTGGCGGCGCTCCAATTCATCAAAAACCCGATCCACTGCCCAGGATCGGTGACGAAATTCCACGGCCAGGGGAAGACCGTCAAGACTATCCAGCAGAACCGACAGATGCGTACGGTTGGACTGTGTCCGGGCAAAAGAAGGGGGGAGTTGGATCAGCACAGCCGAAAGCTGTTTACTTTGAAGCAGCGGGGCCATTCCCTCCCGATAGCAAAGAGCCTCCTTCTGCCACTTCATTGGATCGATTTCATGGGTAAGCGTACGGATAAGCTTGGCGGTAAACAGAAAACCGGAACCAGCCTGTTGACGCTGGCGCTCAATGGTTTCAGGTGTCGGCATCCGGTACCATGTATAGTTAAGTTCGGTAATGGAAAACTGCTTTGCATACAGCGGAAGCATCTGACCTGATTTTGTACCGGCCGGATAAAATCCAGCATCCGTCCACTCTGCATATGCATAACCGCTGGTGCCGACGTGAATCCTGCAGGAAGCCGGGGGATCTTTTTGTTTCGGAGTTTTTTCCATCATATTATCCACATATTCTTTCCATAACATCCGGCCCACGCTGAACACCAACAACCTTTCCCTGGATCAGCACCTCATCAAATGCATAGGACATGGGTGTAAAATCCGGATTTTCCGGGTAAAGCTCAATCCGGTTTCCCCGTAAAAAAAAACGTTTGACCGTTGCCTCTTCCTGATGAATCAGCGCAACAACAATCTCATTATCGGACGCAAACTGTCTTGGCTCACAAATGGCAATATCTCCGTCAAGGATTGCCGCATTTTTCATGGAATCACCCCGAACCTTCAACGCGAACAGATTTGCTCCCCGATAAATATCCATATCCAGAACCACACTGCCACCCCACTCCTGCTGGGCATACAAGGGCAATCCTGCGGCGATATTGCCGATAACCGGTACCTCCCGCCACCTCATCCTGCCCGCAGTCTTCCAAAGGCGGTTCAGAAGCAGAATCTTGCGGCTATAAACTCCGTCCCGTCTGAGCATCCCTTTTGCTTCCAATATCTTGATCAACTGGGAAACAGCAGCGTGACTCACGCCCATATCAGAAGCAGCCCGGCGTAAGCTTGGTGCCTTGCCTGTACGGGAAATCTCCTTTTCCAGATAATTGAGGAAAAGCTGTTGTTTGGGGGTTAATTCATCCATCATCGTTCCTTCCGGTTTTTCTGTGATACTGTATCTTACCGTAATGTAAATGTCAATGTAAATGTTAATGTCAAGTTTATCCATCACAAGGCAAATCAAGCAAGACCCCCGATATTGACATAAAAAACCGGAAAGCCATGAAAAAGTCAGAAAACGGATGGATTATCAATTGACATGAATCTTAAAATACAGATATATGACCTACATCAGTATCCAAGACCGAGAAAAAAACAGATCACCAGAACTATGATAAAAAAAAGCACCCTATTCCTGCTGTTCCTTATTCTTGGAATATTCACCACAACCTACCTGCTGTTTCTGAGCTATGAGTGGGAGATACAAAGAGATACCCTGTATTTAAAAGACAGCCGTATCGTGATCTCCGAAGAAACAAGCGAGGGGGGAAACCTGGTTTACTATCAACAGGATGGTTTTACCAAGGTCCTCCCCAAGGATGAAGTGGAGCATATTGGTTATGGCGATGCCAGTCAAACAACCAGTGGCGAGGCATTTCTATCCGGTTACGCAACCCTTGTAAAAGAAAAATTCAAAAAATGGATAACATCCGGTAAAAAGGAAATTACCCGGATAAAAAGCCGGTTTCCGGAGTTTCAAAACAGAAATTATCTCTGGTTGCCCCTCCTCATTCTTGTTCCAGCCGTTTATCTCATCGCACGGAAGTGGCGATCTACCCGCAAAAAGAAACAGGAAAAAACGATTTCAAGCCCAAAAACAGTACCGGAATCAAACATTCCCGTTCTGAAAAAAAAGGAGGAGGATCAGGATACTTCAGACACACTGAGGATTGTGAAATTCTTCCTTGAGCTGTTCAGACTCCAAACAGGTGCAGCACCGGATGCAGCATCCAATCTGTTTCCAGTGGAAGCCAAAACCATTGGATCCAACCAGATCTATCAGCTTCGGATTCTGCACAATGGGGAATGGGTCAAACGAAGAATGAGTATTGGTCCCCTTGGTGAGGAAAGCGGCAGTAAAAGCAAATGCTTTTATGTAATTTATGATGTGCATATTGTCGTCAAGATTCCCCCCAAACCCCTGAATGATTTTCAAGCCTATATTGACAGTATTAAAAAAGAAGGACAGATTGTCGATAAACTGGCGCCCAAAAAATGCATTGTTCCGAAAATCTCTGTAATCCTCCAAAGAATATATACCTTTCCGGGAGCGGAAAAGATCTCCCCTGAAAAACTGGAAGAAAAATATATCCGTCTTCTCGGGACACGCCCTACCCTCCAGGAATACCTTAAAATCGGGGGGGGCTTTGTTTTTTTCATGGATCTTTCCAAATACTTTTTTCTGGGCCATATCATAGACAATCTGCATGATCTGAATCAGAAGCTGAATGAAGAAATCATTCAAAACCCGGGTATCATATGGGATTTGCCGGGATTTGCCGGAAGGTATGGGCAATCCAACAGCAATATCTGCGACAAGATGCAGGAGATCTATACGAATTTTGAGACAGAGGTTCGAAATTGGATGGCAGCATCAGATCCCCCGGTTCAGGTACAGCCTTACCAGATCAGGAATTGGTATTTACTGAATCTGTCTGGAAACACCGTAAAAGCGGATGAAAAACTTCTTTCCCATACACATGCGGAAAAAGTGAATAAAACTGCCGAGGAACTGTTTAACCGGAACGCGAAGGAGATTGCACTCTATAAAAAAGTGATTCACAAATATGTTCGTGATATCAGTTTTGTCCAAATAAGGGCTCAACTGGAAAGCATTTCAACAAACATCCTCATCCTGCTCGCCTGGCTGGGGGAAAAGAAAATCGCCATGCGGGATTTAAAACCGGACAATCTGCTTGTTGAAGGTGACCCGACAGATTATCCCCATTTCCTTACAGCCGTTGAAAAATTCAGCATCGGCCTGATCGATGTGGAAACAGCGGTGGATTATACTGTTGCGGAGGGACAAGAAATCCCGCAGCCGCAGCTTGGAGGAACACCGAACTATGCAACCCCCACCCATCTATTTGACAACCCGATGCTCTCACTGGTATATGACGATCTGCCAGGCATCTTCCATCTTCAGGACTGGCAGGCGACCATCGGGATGATATACAAGGTGGCAATTGGAAAAACCCTGTTTCAAAAAACGGGAAAACTGCTCCCCACCATTGTTAAAACCATTCATCAATCCATAGCTGAAAAAAAACAGCCAGAGACAATCATTAAAGAAGTCAATCAGATGTTCTGGCAATGTGCGGTCGAAGAATTCACAATACAGACCCAAAAAAAAGCCTTCTATTTAAAATCCCTGAAGCTGAAATTATCTGAAAACATCAAAAAAATGTTTCAAAAAGAGGTTTCTCAGACAAACCAGAAAATTGTCAGCGCAACAAAAAAGTATATCGATTCCCAGACTGCATTTCCGGGTGATCAGAATTCCCAGCAATTAACCACAGCTTCCTATCAACAAATCATTTCTCTGAAAGCAAAATGGGAAAATCGGACGGATTCTCTGCCATCCGGTAAATCCGAACAAATCAAAACGCTTCAAACCCTTGAACGGTTGAAACTTCAGAGTATGATATTGACGGATTTTTTAAGCCAGATTGACCAGCCCAGTGTAAAGATGACGGTTTATGATATTCTGTCTCTCATGTTTGCAGTGGTATACAATTCCATGCACAATTCTCCGGAAACACCCTGGCTGAAAAAAAGCAAAAAAAATGCCCCCTGAACTTTCACAAAAAAATGGCCTGCACTTTTATCAATTTCCCAATCTGTCCCGGTTTGCTGAAATCAAACATGGTGTGTTCACCCGCTTGTCCGGATTCAGCAAGGCTCCGTTTCAGGGGTTGAATGTCAGCGTAAATGTCGGGGATGATCCGGAAAGCATTGCCAGAAATCATCATGCAATTTTAACCTGTCTTGATGAAGATGAACTGGTTTTTATCCATCAGGTTCATGGTTCGGATATCATTCTGCTGAAAAAAGAAAATACAGACACTCCTCTGATTCATAACAATCAAACCGGTGAGCCAATTTCAAAACTATCAAAAAGCATCACACCGGCGAAAGTCGCTGCCCAGAAAAGAGCCGAAAATACTGGATTCCTGTTTTCGCCGGAACTACAACAACAGACTTTTGAAATTGGCTCCGGTGATGCCATCATTACGGACATTCCTGGAAAAATACTCGTCATCCAGACAGCGGATTGCCAACCAATACTGCTGTTTGATCCAAATCAAAAAGTGGTCGCAGCCGTTCACTCGGGCTGGCGAGGCAGTCTGCAAAATATCATTGGCAAAACCATTATGTCCATGGTACATCACTTTCATTGCAACCCGGAAAAAATCATTGCCGGAATCGGGCCTTCGCTGGGTCCTTGCTGCAGTGAATTTGTTCATTACAGAAAAGAAATTCCCGGATCCTTCTGGAAGTATAAAAAAAATGAAAACCATTTTGACTTCTGGGAATTGAGCCAAGACCAGATGTTGGAAACAGGGGTTAAAACAAGCAATATTCATATCAGCGGGCTGTGCACAAAATGCCGCAATGATCTCTTTTTTTCATATCGCAGCCAAAAAATCACCGGCCGTTGTGCCGGAGTGATCGGACTGACCTGTTCCGACAGGAGATAAAATGACAGACATACCGTTGACAGAAAAAGTCAGGGCATCCGGTTGAGCAGCCAAACTCGGTCCAGGGGTCCTGGACTCGGTTCTCAGCAAACTGAAAATAAAAAACCACCCGGATCTGATTGTTGGATTTGACCATGCAGATGATGCCGGTGTCTTTCGCATCAGTCCGGATATTGCCTTGATTCAAACCCTTGATTTTTTTACACCAATCATTGATTCCCCGTTTGATTTCGGCCGGATTGCCGCCAGCAATGCCCTGAGCGATGTATATGCCATGGGTGGAAGGCCGATCACGGCAATGAATATTGTCTGTTTTCCCATTGAAGAGATGCCGGAAACCATATTGCAGGAGATCCTCGAAGGCGGGCTGGAAAAAATCAACGAATCCGGTGCGGTTCTGGTCGGCGGGCACAGCGTGGATGACCGGGAGCTGAAATATGGACTTTCCGTTACCGGTCTGATTCATCCGGAAAAAGTCCTGACCAATTGCAAAGCCAGGGTTGGCGATCACCTAGTTCTTACAAAACCCATCGGCACAGGAGTCCTTGCAACTGCAATCAAGGGAAAGGTTGCGGATAAACAGGCCATTCGTACGCTGGTTACGGTCGCAGCAACCCTGAATAAAAAAGCCGCGGAAATCATGCTCCAGTTCACGCCATCTGCGTGTACAGACGTCACAGGATTCGGACTGGCCGGCCATCTCCTGGAAATGGCAAAAGGAAGCCGGAAACAGATCCATCTTGATACAGGCAGCATACCATTTATTTCCCAGGCAATCGAATACGCAAACATGGGGATGATTCCTGCAGGAACCTATACTACCCGGAAATTCTGCGAACCACATATTCAGATCGACTCATCCGTGAAACAGGTGTATTCCGATCTGATTTTTGATCCCCAGACTTCAGGGGGTCTCCTGTTTTCATTACCCCGAAAACAGGCTGAAGAATGCGTGGA
>PNOB01000183.1 GCA_013824585.1 Desulfobacterium sp.
AGAAAAGAACTGAAAATACTGGATAGTGTTACGCTTTACTTCGTGTCCGGCTTTCGCCGGAACTACAACAACAGACTTTTGAAATTGGCTCACCAGATGATTATTTTTTGTTTTTTGGATGCAATACCCCAGCAAAAGCAAAGACCGCAAACAGGGAGAACAGGATCATCAAAAGGCTGTTTGAATATTTTCCTTTTGAGGCAGCTTGGATAAAACAGGTGCTGTCATTGTCATCGCCTGATCCGGACTCCGCAGGGGTCAATTCCGTTTCTCCGGCAAATACAACCCGCAATGGTGTCAGGTTGGTATGGATGGTTTCATCTACGGTATCTGTTGATGTGTTTAAAATGACAATTTTAGGGTCAGTCAGGGACCAGGTGTCTGTATCGTATGTGGATGCACAAATCCACAGCATGTTATTCTGGTCAGTATATACTCCGGTTTCCATGCCGCCGATACTTAGATTCTCAAGACCGGATACAGCAGTTCCTGTCGGGTTTGGATCCGAAGGGTTAAAAGTATACAGGGTATTGTCTCCCCACGCTGCATAGCCGATGAAGTAGCCTTTGGTAGGAGAAACAATGGCCATTCCTGAAATTGCGCCATACGGGTGATCGGTCGCATCCCCATCATCCAGAATCAGGGTCGTTTCATAAGAGGAAATGTTGATGGTTGCAATTCCACCGGTGTATTGGTTCGTATATTGTCCGATGCCCTGAACATAAACCGTGTTGTTGGATGACAGGTACTGGATTGCCCCTGGATTTTCCATGGGAAGCGGGATTCCCTTTCGCGTTCCATCTCCCTTTCCAGTGTCAACCTCAGTATCATCGGTTGTTTTAAATACAGCAATCCAGGGTGTATTATAGACATAGTTCCCCCAGCCGCCGGAAAAATCGATCCGCTGAAGTGTAACATACAGAAAGCCTCCAACAATTGTACCGCTGTGCATCTCCGGATTTCCGTCTTCGTCTGCATATGCGCCAAGATCAATTTCACCGATTTTAAAGTCAGCTTCGCTTGTTGCGCCTGGATTGACAATCCACAATATTGATGATCCATATCGAAGCAGATATGCTTTTGATTCATTTACAAATACCAGATCATGCGGATTGCTTCCTGTTTCATCCCCTTCTGTGGAGTATTGCCAGATCGGAGTGTCTGGTTGATCAATATGAAATTTTGTAATGTTGTTTGCTCCGCTTCTTTCCATTCGGTAAAAGTATTCCCCATAGGCGGTAACCGTCATGTCAGAGCCGGATGGAACCAGATCTTGTGTTATCGTCCTTGGCCCTCCTACCGGTTCAACAGAAACCACGGAGTGGGCACCACTTGAATAATCACCGGCCGCTGATACAACTACTGCGGTTTGACCAACATCGGCCTTGGCAGGTAAAGACGACGAGATCAATAACATCGCTGTAATCGATAAAAATAATACGGTTGTGAAGGTTATTCTGCTTGTTATTCGCCAATTTGTTTTCATCATTTGCTCCTTTTTTTAAATAATTTTTATAATTATTTCTGTAACTTATTGTTATCCTTCAACTTGTTTAAAATGTATATTTTACACTTCCAAAACAGGATACTCCGGGCATGGGATAACCATTAAAATCTTCATACTGGTTGTCCGTGATATTTTTCGCTTCAACACTGATTAGAAAATGATGAATCAGCCAGGAGGCGCCTGTGTTCAGGTAATTCTGATCTTTTGCCTGGAGCAGGTTGGCAGTGTCATAATACATGTCTTTGTTGATAACGTATTCAAGAAACAGTTTCCAGTTCCGGTAGCTGGTTTCGATTCTTCCCAGATATTGACTCTTAAAGAGTCCCGGAATCTGTTTCCCGTCAAACCCATTAATTCGGCTTTGATTTTCCGCATCCTGTATCGCAGCATTTCCGATCAACTGGAAATAATCATACAGCTTTACCTTGCCTGTGACCTCAACCCCCTGGATGACTGCGCTGGATATGTTTACGGATTTGCCAATGCCTCTTGCATCATAAACCCTGGTGATCAGGTCATCGATATTGTTCTGAAAATAAACGATTTCTGTTGAAAAACCATTGAATAGATGACTGGTAAGGGTTTTGTTCATTTCTATGCCGGCATCAAAGTTGATACCGGTTTCCGGTTTCAACTCGGAATTTCCCAAAAAGAACCCTCGATCCCCGAACATCTCAAAGAATGAAGGTGTCCGAAAATACTTGTTGAGATTGCTTTTCAGGGACAACCCATCCAACGGCTGAATTTTGAATCCAATCTGCGGGCTCCAGTAATCTTCCTGCTGGGAAATGCCTTCCTGGGGTTTGCCGTACAGGTCGGTTCCGCTTTGTAATTCATCATCAAAATAGGAGTACCGGATTGCCGGAGTTACAATCAGGGTGTCATTGAACAGAGTCAGGGAGTCCTGTAGACCGATTCCATACATGTTTCTTGAACTGCTTTTCTGATCGATGATAGAGAGAAGGTCTTCAGGTTCATATATTTCCTGGTACAGATCCATGGTAAGAATGACAGTGTTGATATCGGTCAGCCATTCAATATAGGATTCGCCTCCGTATCGTCTGGTGATATATTGCAGATGCTGATTGCCAAGTCCGATCGTACTGTGTTGATCCTCATAGATTTCGTTTTTATATAGGTGTGAAAACTTGGTGGATGTGTTGAGATGGAGAGCCCCGATATCATCGACTGTGAATTTAACCGAAGAGACATTTCGTTTTGTGTCGAGTGTGGCATCGGCTGTGCTGCTGTTGTTCCATGCCGGCAGGTTTTGATCCTTTACAAAACCCTGGTTGACAATGTCGATACGGTTGCTCCCGGTAAAATCATAGCCGAATTTTGCCAGCATATTGTATTGGCTGAACTCCGCGTTATTTCTTTTTTCTGTTTTATCATCATCCGGATTCAGAGGGGTTCCATTATCGTTTTCGATTTTATAATCATTCTTACTGTCCAGGTAGTTGGCCAGCAGCAAGGTATCCCATTTCCCGGGTTTATAGGTAGCAAGGCCGGAAAGCTCTTTTGAACCAAATGAACCATAGCCTGTTTTGAGATGGCCATGAAGACCGGTAGCGGATTTCACGGTTTTGATGTTGATTACCCCGCCGATGGAAGCATTGTTGAAATTAATCGGCGTAGTTCCCCGATAGATTTCAATGGATTCGACATCGGACAGGGAGATAGTGCTCAGATCCACGCCGCCTCCGGCAGCGTCGTTCAAAAGGATTCCATCCAGATAGATCATGACCTGATCACTGTTGGCCCCCCGAAGTGAAACCGTGGAGGAACTTCCCAGTCCGCCGGTCTGACGAATCTGGACACCGGCTTCTTTTTCAATAACTTCAGCCAGGGTTTCCATTTTTCCTTCAAAATATTCACGTTGAATAACGGTATGGTGGGCGGTTGCCTGCTCCGTATCAACATCCCCGGTTTGATAATTTTCATTGATTTTTTCAGCCGTTACAACAACCGCATCCAGTTGTACTGCCTGTTTCTGGTCTTTTGACGAAGCGGTTCCGGAAAAACAAAGGATCAGAATCATGACGAAAAATACAGCTGCTGTGTTGAATTGAATTTTTTGTTGCATGGTATACAATGTCCTGCCAAATAAAAAACCCCGGATCGATTTGAAAACGATCCAGGGTATCCCTTTTTTTCCAGTGAATCTTTATCTGCATTCTCTTGTCCACGGAGAATGCAATATTTATTCAGACAGGTCTTCTGACTCTCGGATCACTCTACTAACCGCGCCTTCCCATTTGATGAAATAGAAACAGTGACTTGATTGCGGCGTTGGTCCCCGATTACAGCGGCGGGCCCGTTCCGGATTGTAACCGGATTCCCATTTAAGCTCAGGTGAGCATCTGAAAAATGATATAACGAACAAATAAACAGTTTAATTCATAGTCCAATTTTCCTCAAATATTTTTCGATTCAATACGGTTTTCAACCGGATTTTCAATGTCTATCTTTATGAGCATCGGAAAGAAAGGTAACATTTAGTAGGCAATGTGATGGAAGTCAAGAAAAAAAGTTGAATTCAAAACAGGGTTCAACTTCCGGTATGGATCATCTGCTCCGATCCAGGCTTCGGTATTGAATGGCTTTGCAATATGGTTTGACAGGATATCGGCTTTAGCCTCAAGGTCGGCAATAGTAAAAAAGATCCTGTCCCCATTTTTTCTGCTTCTTGATTGGGCCTTAATATTGAATATAAGGGGGCTGCCTTACGGCAGCTCCCTTGCAGAATCAAAAAAAATGAGAACCCCCCCAGGGTCACAGAATATGGGACTTAGCAGCAAAACACAGCGGGCATCAAAAAGGATTTCATAAAACAACTTTGCAAGATTTGTAAAATACCGACGGGTTTCAAACCGGTGGAAACGCTCAGGGCTTATCTTGCCGGTCCGGATCAAAAACACCTTGTTAGCCATCCCAGTGTTGGTATAGGTCTGCCCCCTCTGACCTCGTTGGAGATAAACTTCTTTTCACAATTTTACCTATCGGCCATATGAGCAGATCATGAACTGGTACTATGAGAAGATATAAACAATGTAAAAATTTTGGTAAAGGTATTCGCCTAAAATGCACGCTACGCGGTTGGGTGCATGTCCGCCATGCATATTTGATTCTGTCTTTTAGCCGGTCCAGAGTATGATATATTAGAAAAGAAAATTGAGCTGGAAATGAGGGCAGCAATCCATATTTGTTCTTTGGCTGTGAACGATTATAAACAACCTTTGTTGCATGCTTAATAAGTCTATGCTCTGACATGGCGCGTTCAACTGTATCAGGAAATGCTCTAACAGGGCCCATTAATTCATTTGCTAACAAAAAGCCCATCAACAACATTTTTTCCCCTCCAGTTTCGCGGGCACGTTCCAGGCATATTTCAAGATCTATGTCAGGTAGAGCCCTTAAGGTGTTTGCAATATGGCGAATGAGTTTCAAGTTTTTCCATTTAGCTTTACAGCCACTGATGCAAAGAATGAATAAAAGATCTTCTTTTGAAAAAGTTCTTATCCTTTCCCCCATGAACTCGATATGGTGCGCACGATTCCAGAGCCCATCATAGTCAATAGTCAATGGTAAATTGTATTCTACAATACTTAAATGTGGCTCGATACGAATTTCTCTATATTCTTCTAAATCATTAGGAAGGCTGCGTATAGGAGGTTTACCATTACTTGAAGCTGTTTTTATGTAAGTGAAATCTTTCCGCTGTAAATTCTGGTGCCTCGCATTGTCCTCCCACAGCTTATAACCAGCTGTAGATAATATATCATTCATTTTCGATATGTCTTTGTGGCGAAATAAAAAATATAGATCGTTGAACTGCCTTTTTGAAATATCAATACCAAGCCGACACACTGTTTCAGGCCCTTTGTAATTGATTACTTGGATGTTATTGGAAGAAAATAAATTGTTCAAATTGACAAGTTCTTCACTCAACACTTCATTGCGCTGTTTATTTCTCTCAAAGCGCTTGTAAAAGTATTCAACGATATTATCAGGAATAATACCTAAATTAAATTCCTTCAGAATTGGGTAAACAGATGGCAATATTTCATTGTCTAAAGCAATGTTTATAAATTTCTTCCAATCAATCTCAGTACCTAACAACTCAACAATATGCTGTTGCTTTTCTATGTCATAATCCAGTTCATACATAATGAATGAGAGAATTAAATCAGCCTCGGGACTTGTGGATCTGTATTGCCACATCAGCATTGTTTTACTTTTTAGAGCATGTATATTCATGTGGTTCGGGGGACACCATTCTTAATTCTATATAGGGTAATGGATGGTTATTATCCCAGTTCTTCAATTATTTTTGTAATGGTTTCCCGAAGCAAAGGTATTTTTTCCTTGCAGGTAAAAAAGACTGCCTCAGCGTTTATATCCGCATAATGGTGGGTAAGGATATCACGCATTCCTTTTGCTTTTTTCCAGTCCACTTCCGGATATTGGGGTAGAACCATCCCGCTGGTAATTTTATCCAAATTTTTTAGCGATTCTCCGATAACAATCATCATCATGCAGATGGCATCCATTTTTTCAACCCCGGCTGGATTATCGGTAAAGTCGGATACCTGGCTTATAGCTTGAAAACGGGAACAGATTTTCGAGGCAGCATCTTCTATCTGGCGAAGGATTTCCAGGACAAGTTCCTTGTTATGCATATACAGCCTCGCTATCAATTTTATTTTTGAGGAATTGATTCATATTTTTTCTGTATGTAACAATATCCACCGAACGTTGGAGTCTTTCTTCCAGTTCGTTTTTAATTCCGACTATCATGAAAAGATCTGGTTTCGAAATATGGACAACCACATCAACGTCACTGTCTTTCCTGATCTCATCTCGTGCAGCAGAGCCGAAAATACCAATGCTCTGGATACCATATTGTTCTGAAAACTCTTTCTTGTAACTTTGCAGGATTCTGATGATTTCCTTTTTATCCATTATGGTATCCTTCCAGGGGGTTTTCAGGCAAAGAATTCTTTGATTGAGATAAGACCCTGTTTTTTTGGAAATCAATTTATGTGAAAAGGTTTTGTGTGTCAATTCATTTCGCAGGAGATTATGGGGACATTGACAAATTGTACAAACTCAATATTGATTATTCACACGTATCGAACATTTATCCTTTCGTTTGCCAGATAGTTTTTCAAAATGATTGCTGGGTGGACTTCTCAGATCAGCATCACTTGTTGCATCATCCAGTAGTTTCAGGTATAGATCATCTGCTCCGATCCAGGCTTCGATATTGAATGGCTTCTGCAACATGATTTGTCAGGATATCAGCCTGATCATCAAGATCAGCGATAGTCCGGGCGATTTTCAGGATACGGTAATACGCCCGGGCAGACAGATTCAGTTTGTCAATCGCTGTCATGAGCAATTTTTCTGAATCCGGTTGAATCCGGCAATGTTTCTGGACAAGCTTACTGCCCATGCGGCTGTTGCTGTAGATCTTTGTTTGTTGATACCGGTTTTTCTGAATGTTTCTTGCCTCGATCACACGCTCCCGGATCCATTCAGAGGGTTCGGCGGGTTTTTGATAGAACAGATCCTTATATGGAACAGCCGGAACCTCAATCTGAATATCAATGCGATCCATAAGCGGACCGGATATACGGGCACGGTAATTGGCGATCTGCTGATGGGTACATTTGCATTTATGCCGGATATCGGAAAAAAAACCACACGGACAACCATGTAATACAGAATAACAACTATTCAGGTCTTAATCAGAGCTATTCATATTTACAAAACTATCAGATAAAATTAGAAATACCAGTATTCCTTTTCAAATCTGGATACCCAATGGAAGTTAATACTTTTGGAGATCTTGTTAAAAAAACTCGAATGGATTTACATCTTGAAATTAAACAGTTAGCAGCACAGCTAGGGGTTAGCGGTCAATCAATAATCAATATAGAAATGAATAGGACTCAATCAAGCCCTCATCTGTTAAAGGTACTTGTTGCTTTTATAAAAGGTCAACATAATGGTTCGATGTCTGAGGAACAATTATGGCAACTTTGTTTTAAAAATAATCCCTTATATCCAAAACATCAGAATACTTTTGGTGATAGACTTCGAGCAGATAGGATGCAAAACTTCCTATCAATTAAACAAATGTCTAAAATACTTGAGATTGACCCAACAACATTGGGCAGATGGGAAAATGATAAATCTAAACCCCATTCAGTGTTAAAAAAGAGGATATTAAAATGGAATAGAGCAAAATTATTATAATTACCGATCTATTTCCAAACCAAATCCACACCTCAATATTTGAATTATATCACTTTTTCTGCCAAACATTACCGATAACAATTTCAACTTCAACCCGAACTGGGTCTATGAAGAAGCTTGCAGCCTTTTTCATTTCTCTATCGACAACCTCCTTAAATCTTATAACTTCTGATTTTTTACATTCTATTACAAGTTCATCGTGAACAGTATTTATTATTCTTGCCCCATGAGGCTTCAGATATTTATTAACATTAAATATCGCTTTCTTGATAATATCGGCACAGGTCCCTTGGACTGGGTAATTTTTCCCAACACTGTGGATACGTTTTTTGGTATCTTCGTCCAAGTACATCTTCCTCCCTAGTAGGGTTTCTGCGTATCCTTTCTTCATTGCATCATTAGATAGTTTGGTTAGCGTACTCTTAACACCTGGGAAAATATCAAAGTAATTGTTTATAAATGAATTTGCCTTCTTCACAGATATATTAAGATCCTGGGATAGGTTCTGCGGGGATCTGCCATATAAGATCGCAAAATTAATTCTTTTTGCAGCATCTCTCTGCTCCTCGGTTACCTTTTTAATATTAATTTTAAATATCTTGGAAGCAGTGATTCTATGTAGATCCTGCTTTTTATTAAAAATTTTCAATAGCTGTTTATCTTTTGACAAATAAGCTAAAATTCTGAGTTCTATCTGAGAATAATCGGCTGTAATAATTTCATATCCTGGCGGAGCTATAAAGAGATTTCGATATTGCTGTTCTTTCGGGACCTCTTGAAATTTCGGCTTAACGGTAATAACCCTCCCCGTAATTGAACCAATTTGTTGGAAAGTTGCATGACCTCTTCCTGATTTTTCATCAATAGATTCTTTCAAATTTTCAATAAAGTGGCTCAATAACCATGAGGCACTTTTGTATATAATCATTTTTTGAGCAAATGGGTGTTTAATTATTTCTAATGTTTCTTTCCCAGTACTGGAAACTTTAATACCTAAGGCGTGTAAAACGTTTTTTACT
>PNOB01000184.1 GCA_013824585.1 Desulfobacterium sp.
GGCAATACGGTTATGGTCTCATCCAAGACATACCGTACTTTTCCAGGGCAGATGATCCAAAGGTGATCAAGGTTGAGGTCGGTAATTGCATTTTTCATGGAACGTGATGCGATGGGTGCTTCATTGAATTTCACTTCGAATCCATATGCTTTCCCGTTATGAAAAATCAGCAGATCGATTTCCGGGCCACTGTGTGTGTGCCAGAAATAAGCATCCACTGGTTTTACAATCCGTATAATCTGCTCAATGGCAAAACCTTCCCATGAAGCACCTAATTTCGGATGGCCAAGAAGAGCATGTTGGTTCGTGAGACTCAGTAGATTATGAAGCAATCCGGAATCCCGCAGATAAATCTTGGGTGCCTTAACCTGTCGTTTCCCTATGTTTGTATACCATGGTTGCAATTGACGAACCATATAAGTCCCGGTCAGGATATCCAGATAAGAACGAACCGTTTTATCTGACATCCCCATCGATCTGGCCAGTTCCGAAGCATTCCAGATCTGCCCGTGATAATGGGCCAGCATTGTCCAGAAACGTCTAATTGTCGCTGCCGGGATTGTAATACCCAATTGAGGGATATCTCGTTCCAGAAATGTCCGGATAAACCCTTCCCGCCATGCGAAGCTATCTGAATCGGAATCCGCAAGAAACGATCGTGGAAAACCACCACGAACCCAAAGTTTATCCGTACTTTCCTCATGGACTTCAGAAAGATCGAAACCGGCCAGATCAATAAATTCAATTCTTCCGGCAAGGGTTTCAGATGCATTTCTGACAATTTGCGGAGAAGCACTGCCAAGTATCAGAAACCTGGCTGGGTGGCCCGGCCGGTCTGCAAGAACCCTGAGTGTGCCAAACAACTCCGGTCGTATCTGAATTTCATCCAGTACAACCAATCCCTTCATAGCGCCAAGAACGAACTCCGGATTTTGAAGCCGTTGCAGATCCGGTTGAGATTCAAGATCAAAAAAAACCGAGTCCTTGTCCTTGCAGAAATAGCGCGCCAGTGTTGTCTTTCCGCACTGCCGGGGACCGAGCAACGCGGTAACGGGTGACCTACGAATTGCTGCTGAAAGCTGATTTAAATATTGTGTTCTTTGGATCATGCCATGTATTTAATATTGAAAATTCGGAATGTCAATCCGAATTTTCAATATTTTCTACTTCAAGTTGGCTGATTTCCGATTGGTTTTTTCCTATCCTGATTCAGAACCCTGGGATGCCGCCTCATGATTCGGCAGGTATTTCAGAATCGTATCAAAAAAAACAGCAGGTTTGATGGGTTTGGAAATATAGTCGTCCATACCCTTCTGCAGACAGCGCTCCCGATCGTCCCGCATGGCGTAAGCAGTCATGGCGATAATGGGAACATCATGATTGAGAACTTTCGAGTTTTGATCACGGATGATCTTGGTTGTCTCGAATCCATCCATTTCCGGCATATTCACATCCATGAGCACCAGATGGTAGGGTGTTTTTTCAAGGGCCTGGATAGCCTCGCGGCCGTTGATGGAGAAATCAGCTTCATACCCTGCTTTTTTCAACATGTGCAGCGCCACCTTGCGGTTGATTTCATTATCCTCCACCAATAAAATTCGGGTCGCGGCTTCCTTTTTTTCCGCAAGGGTGAACTGGGTGATAAACTCGGGTTGAACCGTTTCTTTTACAGTGGAAGGCTTTATACCGCTCAGGGACTTGACGATGCATTCGAAAAGCTGCTGTTTACGAATCGGTTTGGTCAGGTAGGCAGTAAAACCTATCTGCTTCATCTTGGCGGCATCGCCGCGCATGCCACGGGAAGTCAACATGATCAGCACCGTCTCTTTCAGGATCGGATCCGCTTTAATGATCCGTCCCAGCATTTCACCGTCGATGTCCGGCATCATGTAATCGATGATGACCAGATGATATGGAACACCTGTCAGAGCAGCTTTTGAAAGCATCTGAAAAGCTGCTTTGGCTAAGGAAACCACCTGATAGTCACATCCCCACACCTTGAAAAAACTACTGAGCACCTCCAGATTGATGGCGCTGTCGTCCACAGCCAAAATGCGTTTCCCTTTAATATCCTGGGGAAGCTCGACTTTTTCGATATGATCCTGTGCAAGCTTTTCGGAGATGATCGTAAACCAGAAGGTTGAGCCTTCGCCATGGCTACTTTCCACATTGATCTCGCCGCCCATCAATTCCACCAGTTTTTTTGAAACCGCCAACCCCAACCCGGTGCCCCCGTATTTCCGGGTTGTGGATTCATCCACCTGGGAAAAGGATTTGAAAAGACGATCCAGCCGATCAGCCGGAATGCCGATACCGGTATCGCTTACAGCGAAACGGAGGGTCACATCCTTTTCGGTTTCATGATGAAGGGATACCCGGACAACGACTTCTCCTTTTTCCGTGAATTTGATGGCATTACCCGATAAATTGATCAGGATTTGTCTCAGCCGGCCGGCATCCCCACGAATTCTGGCCGGCACATCCGGTTGAATCAAACAGGCGAATTCAAGCCCTTTTTCATGGGCCTTGAGGGAAATCATTTCAGTCATATCTTCCACGGTCTGCCGCAGATCAAAGTCATAGATTTCAAAATCCATCTTGCCAGCTTCGATCTTGGAAAAATCCAGAATATCATTGATGATCGACAGCAAACTGTCGGCACTGAACTGAACTGCCGAGGCAAAGCCCTGTTGTTCATTGGTCAGCTCGGTGTCCATAAGCAATCCAGTCATGCCGATGATCCCGTTCATGGGGGTACGGATCTCATGGCTCATGTTGGCCAGGAATTCGCTTTTCGCAGAATTGGCGGCTTCAGCCGCATCTTTTTCAATCTTGAGTTTTTCAGCATGTTTTCTTTGGGTAATATCTTCCAACAGTCCCTCATAATATCGCACTTGTCCACTTGCATCGCATACCGCATGCACGTTGACGGAAAGGTCGATCAGACTGTCATCCTGCCGAAAAGCCTGAAATTCAAAGTTTTCCACCTTTTCCTTTCTTCGGATTCGTCGGTAAAGCGTTTTTGCCGCTTTACCATCAGCGAATAGTTTACCGATATGATCAACTTTACCGATTACTTCCTGAAAGGAGGCAAACCCCAGAATTTGCGCCAGAGCTGGATTTGCTGTTAAAAAACGTCGATGATTCGCCTGAAAAATGCCCTCGGAGGCGTTTTCAATGATGCTACGATATTTTTCCTCGGATTCACGCAAAGCTTTTTCCGCTTCTCTACGGGTGAGCAGGCTTTTTTCAAACCCGGTTAAAAGATCATTGATGGTCTTAACCAGGAGCCCCATTTCATCCTGCTCATGGCCGCGAGGCTCCTCCAGCATTTCCTCGGCCGGTTTGGCAGGGTCGGTAGAAGCGACTTTTTTAATCATTTTAAGAAGCGGAAGAGTAAGGGAGTAGTAAAAAAACAAGGTAAGGATGAAAGCAAGAACGATATTGCGAACGATACCGCTGATCAGAATCAAAAGCGCTCGATTGACAAAATTTTTAGCAACGTGATAACTATCCACCGTCACCCGCAGCGAACCCACTTTTTGATTCTCCTCCACGGTCAACGGGAAATCATAGCTTTTTTGTCCCTCGAAAAGCAGTTCCATCAACTGACTCATTTGTGGGTCTGAAACCGTTCGCTTATCGGTGGCTACAACTTTCCCAAAATCATCAAAGATGAATACTTCGCAGATCGATTCATATTTAAATAAACCCCTGATGACATTGGCGGCCTGGATACTATCAATTTCATAGGTGGCGCGTGCGGCAGAATCAAGCTGCATACTTACGACTTGAACGATGGTGGAATTCATCTGCTGCCGTTCCTTGATGAGATCCATGCCAATCTGAACGGTGCTGAGAATCAGGCCGAGTATAAAGGCCACAAAAACGGTCTGCTTGGCTTGTTGATAGGAAAGCCGATTCCGGAATTTGATTTGCATTTACCTGAAGCCTCCATCTGTTGGATGCAGCGCTGATGAATTATTCACTGGGCATTTTTCACATCGGTCGTCAAAGAATATTTTTGATAAAGCTGGTTCATATAGGTTTCATCCTTGCGGATGACGGCGATTTCATCCCAGATCTTTTGCATTTCAGTAAGATTCACACTGGGATTCTTTTTCGAAAACCCCATAAAATAGGATTTGGACGTAAAGGGCAGTTTGTTGATTCTGACATTGTTATTCACCTTCGGGTCATTCATCAAGGCCTTGGCGTTCATGGGTGGTGTAACGATGGAACCTTTTCCCGTCCGCACCAGTGCCTGAACGATTTGAATGATACTTGGCGCTGTTGTTACCGCAACACCCATGGCTTTCAGATCATCGGCAACGGAATAGCCAAGGGGAGTCATGATTGGTTGGGGCAAGGTCGTCGGGTTGCCGTCGAATTCATATGGATTTTGAGAGGACACCAGTACAATGTATTCGACCTGCATGACCCGCCATTCCGATTCCTTGACACTCCCAGCATCAGGCGGATAATGAATATACTGGGCTCGGTCCGGCTTATAGGAAGCAGACACCACGGCATTGTATCTTCCATCTTCTATCGACTGCAAACAGCGCTTCCAGGGCAAGGGCGTAAACACCGGCTGATACCCCAGACGGGAAAGCGCTTTCACCGCGATATCGATATGCATGCCTTTGGCGACTTTGTTTTCCACATAACTATACGGATACCAGTAATTCAGATCTGTGCAGATGGTGATGTCTTCAGCGTGGGACGGCTCAAGTGCAATAAGGCAGAGAAAAACCGCAAAACAAAGAAGGTTCAAAAACCATACTGTTGTTCGTGATATACTCATATAGTCGACTCCTTATCATAGAACTATTTGAGAATAGTGGCTTCCACGGCTTCCGGCAACGGGTCCTACTTCCGAAATCGTCAGTATTGTGAATATACCTGCTGCATAAAAACATAATCATTTCGCCATTTTTCAATCTCGCGCCAAATATAGGTCTTTTCGGCTGCTGTCAGGCGTGTTTTAGCTGAAAAGGCCAGGTGATATGATTCTGAAGCCAGGGTTGTTGGATTGATTTTAAACTTGCCCTTAAACGCCGGATCCAGATCCATGTTCTCGGCGATCATGGAACTTGTGATCACCACACCGATTTTATCCCGGATCAATTTGCCGAAATTTTGTTTGTCGGAATTTGCTTCCTCCACCTTCAAACCAATTTTTCCCAAATCCGCCACAAGACTTTCACCGCGGGGGATCCGAACCGGAATGGGTAGTGAACGGATATCGCCTTTAAATTCATACGGATTATCTATGTATGTGACCACCACATGGTCGATCTGCATGATGCGACCGCTCGACTCCTTGATTTGGGTCACATCCTGCGGGAATTCAAGAAATTTGGTCAGCTCCGGGTGGAAGGCGATGGAAATGATACCGTCGATCTCACCATTCTGAGCGCTGATGATGCAGCGCTTGCGGGGAAGCGATACGATTTCGATCTGATAGCCCAGGCTCTCCAATGCCTTTCGAACGATGTCCACATGCATACCCTTGGCTTTTCCCTTTTCTTCATAAGTAAAGGGATACCAATATCGGTAGTCACAGCCGAGTTTTATGAGATCGGCGTGGCTGAAGATTGGAAAGGCGAAGAGGAGGGATAGGCCCAAAAGAAAAAATAGCGTGATTTTTTTCATATTGCCGCAAGTTTTCATTATAAGTAACACCTTAAGCTGTTTCAACTTAACAGAAAGCAGACCAATCGATCTGAGCAATATGGGCTTTTGTTTTTTGAACTGCCTTGTCCAATTTCAGGAGAAGCGCCTCGCAGGTGCTCAACTCCGCTTTTTCAGCAGCGTCTTCCAGATGCATCGCCACCTGAAAGACGATTGTACAACCCAGATTGGCAGACATCCCTTTCAGGGAGTGAGCAAGGTTTCTAAGTTTAACCGTTTCCTGGGTTTGAAGCGCCGCTTTTAAGGAGTCGATCATGTCAGGCATTTTTTCCATATACTCGGCTAAAAGCATCTCCAGAAAAGAAGCATCTCCCATGGACCGTTCCAGTGCTTCGGTCAAATCCAGGCAAGCAACGTCGGCTTCATTATTTTCGTCCATCTTTATGAACTCCTTATTTTTTCCATTGTTTGATGAGGTCGTCATATTGAACGGTTACGGGTTTTTGTCGCGACTTCGGCCCTTTGGGGCCATTGGGACCATACCACTCTTCCTTGGTTTTCAGCGGATTCAATTTGGGTGAATATTTGGCCAGCTTTAATTTTTCCATCATATCATCCTGGGCTTTGGCCAGTGCATTCATGGCCTGCTCCGGTGTCATTTCAAGGTTGACAGCTTTTGCAATATAGGTCCACCATAGGCCGGATAAACCGGGATAATGGGGAACATTAGGGCCGGTATCCGTCCACTTTTTTTCTTCCGGTGAGCGATAGAATTCAATCAGTCCGCCATATTGATAGGCGTTTTTGGTAAGATAATCGGAGAATATGGTGGATTTGCGGATCGGCGTACCCCCCACCAGAAATTTTTTCAGGTTAACGGCTTTGCTGACGCAGAACTGAGTCCACAGCCAGGCCATGGCCCTGTTATCCCCACGGACGTTGGACGGGATCGTCCAACTGCCGGCGTCCTGATATCCGACCTTCATCCCCTCTTCCCAGTAATCACCATGGGGGCTTGGCGCCACCCGCCAGACCGGACGACCGTCCTTGCCAACGACCGGACTGCCGGGACGATGGAATTCATCGGCGGAGAGCCATGTGATATAACAAAAAACATCCTGGGCAATATTCCCTTTGGAGGCTTGGGGACCATGATTCACCCAGTCCCACTTGCGGGCCTCAGGCGGAGCGTACTTCAACCACTCGATGAATTTGGTGAGGGCATAGATGCCAGCCGGACCGTTTAATTCACCGCCTCTTTCGGCCATGGACCCGACCGGGATTTTGTTTTCCACCCGGATGCCCCAATCATCAATAGGCAGTCCATATGGAATTCCTTTGCTGCCGACGCCGGCCATTCCCAACCATGAATCGGTGAAGCGCCATTGCAGCGACGGCGACGGCAGTGCATAATCCAGATGGCCGTACGCCTCAACCTCCGAACCATCGGGGTTTTTCATTTTTCGGCCGGTGAAGAATTTGGCGATATCTTCGTAAGCAGACCAGTTCAGCGGAACCCCCAATTCATAGCCGTATTGTTTTTTAAAATCTTCCTTGGTTTTGGGATCTGTAAACCAGTCGTATCGAAACCAGTAAAGATTGGCGAATTGCTGGTCCGGAAGCTGCTGGAGATTGCCGTCATAATCCTTGCCGAATTCGATGTTCAGAAAGTCATCCAAATCCAGATAGGGATCGGTATAATTTTTACCTTCGCCTTTCATATAATCGCTCAGCACAACGACCTTGTTCAATCGCAAATGGGTGCCTTTGAGATCAGAGTCATTGACGTAGGCGTCATAAAGCTGGCGGCCGGTTATCATTTGTTCCATGATGTTCTTGACAACATCCCCTTCACCAATGATGACATGTTCCACATGAATACCCGTGATTTCCTCAAAGGCTTTTGAAAGAACATCCCTTTCCCAAAAATGGGTTTTGATATCTTCCGCCGTGGTTTTGATTTTCATCCCTCGAAAGGGCTTGGCTGCTTCCGAGAACCATTTGAATTCCTTGATCTGGTCCACCTTTGAAATCGCGCAAGGCTGAAATTCGTCGGCCCATTTCTGGATGGCATTATCCGCTGTGCCCGCTATTGCAACACCTTGTAAAAGAAATCCAACTGCAATTACAGCGACTATCCGTTTGAAAAGAGATCCTTGAATTCGAAACGTTTGCATGTTCCCTCCTTACGTTATGTTATGTTTATTGGAATCCTGGTGATTTTTTGTGAAGAGCCATGAAAAGATGGTATTCTTGCATCAATTTCCATACCAGATTTATTCTGGGGTCATATGGCATGTATTATTTATGATATCAAAATCTTATGAAATAATAAGTATTTTCTGTCCCCGAGTATCATGAAACTATCCTGTGACGCAGGATGATTGTCTGGAGAAATGAGGACAAAACACAGGTGAACGAAACAACCACCGACTTTCTTTCTGAAACATTAAAGTAAAAAAAATAGCACACCAGGACAAACCATTGTTACTTAGCAACAAGGTCTTTCCTGTAATTCTTTGATCCAGAATCAAAATTAAATTTTATCGTTTGTTTTATAGCATGGGAAGATATAGATGTTGAGAGAATACCATTTCTCTATATGTTATTCAATAAAAATTTATTAGGGGGATAAAATTCTCTTTATGGAAAAGAATAGGATACCCGGAAATGAAGATTAAAATCCGGCACACCGCTTGCGGCAAGATCTTCACCAAATGCAAATTCAAAATCAGCA
The DNA here is from genome assembly GCA_013824585.1 of Desulfobacterium sp. GTDB lineage: Bacteria > Desulfobacterota > Desulfobacteria > Desulfobacterales > SURF-7 > QZKS01. The sequence goes on from PNOB01000184.1 coordinate 8,375, forward strand.
TGCGGAGATAACTGGTACACAAAACCAAAATCCAGTTCAATCCCTCCTTCTTCAAACTGACTGAATTCAGCATCCCGGAACGGTGAGGAAAAATAATTTATTTGAATCAGAAATGACAGATCCTGACGATACAGATACTCCAGACCGGCAAACAGACTGATGGTATCTTCCACCTGTATGTCTGCGCCGCTGGTTTTTGGATCGGATAATATATTGTACCCGCCATTCAGATAGATCATGACCGGATCCAGACATACCCGGGACAGAAAATGCAGGCCATGATCCGCATGCCCACTGCCAAAACCATATTCCGGGTCACCAAAAGGAATTTTAAGACTATAGGCAAACGAGAGATCCAGTGGAATGGTCAGACTACCTCTGAGCAGGGAGTACCTTGCCGATACCAGGCTATCCGC
>PNOB01000185.1 GCA_013824585.1 Desulfobacterium sp.
TGAATACACTTTTTTTTAAAAAAACATGTCATACAGGATTCTGGACTATGCCGTAACCCATCTTCACCTTTTGGAAATACAATTGCGAGTTTTCCAAAACATGCTGGAATTTCTTTGTTTGAAATATCTTTCATTTTCATTGCTTTTATACAGCGAAACTACAGTTTGCTTTCATACTCTTCATTCATGCGGTGAATATGGCCCTGATCTGCAAAGCTGAAATACCGGTTATCACCGATAATGATATGTTCATGAACCGTTATTCCCACTACCTTACACGCAAACAGCAACCTTTTGGTGATGTGAACATCGACCTTCGAAGGTTCCGGATCACCGGATGGATGATTGTGAGCAAAAATAAGTGCGGCAGCCCTTTGTTCAAGGGCAACCCTCACCACTTCACGAGAGTAGACAGCGCTCTCGGTCAATGTGCCTTTGAAAAGAATCTTTGAATCAATAACCTTGTTTTTGGCATCCAAAAAAATAACAGAAAAGCACTCCTGTGATTTATCTCGCAATGTTTGATACAGGTAATTAAAAAGATCTTGAGAGTTTTGAATAAGTTCCTTTCCCAGTAATTTTTTTTCAAAAAATCTATCTGAGACAGCCTTTATCAGTTTGATACCGAACATGTTTTTCGGTCCAATTCCCTCTACAGATAAAAGCTCCTCTTTTGAAGCTTCAAAAACACCTGGCAAAGTTTTAAATTTTTCTAATACCTTTTTGGCTGCATCCTTGCAGTCTTTTCGAGGTGTGGCAAGGGTGAGAAGCAATTCTATAATTTCATAATCGTGAAAGCCGGACAAACCGGATTCTATAAATTTCTCTCTGAGTCGATTCCGGTGACCATCCCCTTTATGCGTTTGATTTTTTCCATGTTGAATAAACATAATCAGACTTCATCAAATTCATTTTTCAGACTTCTTGTCATTAAACGATACACTGCATCTGCTGGAGATCGATCCTCATACAGAACCCGGTACACTTCATGGGATATTGGCATTTCAACCGCCAGCTTTCTGGATAGGTTATAAACAGATTTTGCTGTCTTAATGCCTTCGGCTATCATCTGCATTTCACCTAAAATTTCCTGCAATTGTTTTCCCTGTCCGATCTGTTTTCCCACGAAATGATTGCGGCTTAAATCTCCTGTACAGGTAAGCATCAAATCTCCAACCCCGGCAAGGCCCGAAAATGTCTCCGCTCTGGCACCAAGCCGCAAACCCAGTCGCCGTATTTCCGTCAACCCCCTGGTAATCAAAGCAGCACGGGTATTCAGTCCCAGTCCCAATCCATCCACAATACCAGATGCGATTGCAATCACATTTTTTACGGCTCCGCCCAGTTCAACACCAATCACATCATCAATGGTATACACACGAAAGGTTGGTGTTGCAAAAACATGCTGAACAAATTCAGCAACCGTCTGATCCTTTGCCGCTACGGTTACAAGAGTTGGAACACCACAGGCAACTTCCCGTGCAAAGCTGGGACCAGACAGCACAGCAAACTTTTCTTCAGATCGATCTGAAAAAACCTCTTTTAACACACCGGACATGGTCAGGTGTGTCTTGTTTTCAATACCCTTTGAAGCCGATACAAAAATAGTTTTGTCCGGCACCCGGTCCATCAGTTTTATCATCGTCTCTCTCATGAGATGGGAAGGCACAACAACCAAAAGGAGATCCTTCTGAAATGCAACCTGATCGAAAGCATTCGATACTGAAATGTTTTTTGAAAGCGAAATATTGGGAAGAAAAACCTTATTCTCGCGATGTTCCTGAATCTGATCTTTCACCTGGGTCTCATAAACCCAGAGGTCAATAATATATCCTTTTTCAGCCAGATGGTTGGCAAGGGCTGTTCCCCATGACCCCCCACCGACAACACCGATCTTTATATTTTGAAAATCAACACCCATATGATCCATTATTCATCTTCTTCCTTCTCAGCAAGCCTTGCTGCGCCGGCAACCTTTTCATTAGTTTCCATTCCGATCAACTTTACACCTTGTGTGTTGCGACTGATCACCGAAATTCCTTTTACAGCCATCCGGATCAATTTACCGCTATCTGCCATCAGCATAATATCATCATCTTCATCAACCAGAAGAATTGCGACGACCTCTCCATTACGAACACTTGTTTTGATCGTTATGACACCTTGACCACCTCTTTTCTGAACCGGATACTCATCAATGGATGTTCGTTTTCCAAACCCGTTTTCTGTTACCGCAAAAAGGGTCTGGCCATGACTCAACACTTCCATACCAATGAGCCGATCATTCTGAGCCAGCCGAATCCCTCTGACCCCCCTGGCATTCCTTCCGGAAGGCCGGATATCTGATTCCAGAAACCGAATCGATTTCCCATTGGCTGTACAGAGGAAAACATTCATGGTTCCATCCGTGACCCTAGCGGATATCAACTCATCTCCTTCGGCAAGGTTCAAGGCAATTATTCCACCAGCTCTCGGCCTGCTGTATGACATGAGATCGGTTTTTTTCACCGTACCATTTCTTGTCGCCATCATGATATGATATCCAGGCTCAAATTTTGATACAGCCAAAACCGTTGTCAGTTTTTCATTTTGATCAAAATCAAGCAAATTGACAATCGCCTTCCCTCTGGTGGAACGACCGGCTTGCGGAATATCATAAACCTTGCACCAATAAACTTTTCCGTTATTGGTAAAAAACAAGAAATTATGATGCGTCGAAGCAACAAATAAATGCTCGACAAAATCCTCATCTTTCGTGCTCATTGCGGTTTTTCCCTTGCCACCGCGATTTTGCTGTTGATAAAGAGTAATGGGATTTCTTTTGATATAACCGCTCTTTGTAATGGTAACCACCATATCTTCTTCGGCAATCATATCTGCCAAAGTAATCTCTTTTGTAGACTCTGCAATCTCCGTCCTTCTATCATCCCCAAACTCATCTTTAATCTGAGAAAGTTCATATTTGACAATATCAAGCACCAATTGATCACTGGCAAGTATCTCTTTGTAGCGTTGAATATCCTTAAGCACGGCCTTGTATTCTTCTAAAATTTTCTCCTGCTCCAGACCGGTTAACCGCTGGAGACGCATCTCCAGTATCGCCTGGGCCTGAATTTCAGAAAGGGCAAACCGTTGCATTAACCCGGTTTTCGCTTCCTGAGGCGATTTTGATCCCCGGATTAAAGCAACCACATCATCCAAATTATCAAGCGCAATCTTCAGGCCTTCCAATATGTGTGCTCTTGCTTCTGCTTTCGCAAGTTCGAACTGGGTTCTTTTGATTATAATTTCCTTACGATGCAGAATAAAATGCTGGAGAACCTCTTTCAATGAAAGAATCTCGGGACGATTGTTTACTACAGCAAGAAAAATAATTCCAAAACTGGTTTCAAGCCGTGTATGTTTATAGAGCTTATTGATGATTACTTCTGCAAATTGATCTTTCTTCAGACCGATTGCAATCCGCATCCCATGACGGTCTGACTCATCCCGTACATATCTTATCCCCTCAATCTGTTTGTCTCGTACCAATAGCGCTATTGTTTCAATAAGCTTGGCTTTGTTTACCTGGTAAGGCAGCTCTGTTATCACGATCGTCTCTGATTCGGTCTGCCGCTCTTTCTCAACCTCCACCTTGCCCCGAATGCGGATAATTCCACGCCCGGTCTTATATGCTTCATGAATGCCCCTGGTGCCATAAATGATTCCTGCTGTAGGAAAATCCGGACCGGGGATGTATTCAAGTAACTCCTGCCATGTGATATCCGGTCTATCGATAAGAACGGTTATGGCATTGATGACTTCGGTCAGATTATGGGGTGGAATGTTGGTTGCCATACCAACAGCAATTCCAGATGAGCCATTTACCAAAAGAGCTGGAATCTTGGCTGGAAGAACGGCTGGTTCTGTCAGGGATTCATCATAGTTTGGAATAAAGGTTACTGTTTCCTTATCCAGATCCTCAAGCATTTCATGGGCGAGCCGCATCATACGAATTTCTGTATATCGCATTGCAGCCGCCGAATCCCCGTCAACAGAACCAAAATTACCCTGTCCATCGACAAACGGATATCGAAGAGAAAAGTTCTGCGCCATACGAACGATGGTATCATAGACCGCCGTATCTCCATGCGGATGATATTTACCGATAACATCACCAACAATACGGGCCGACTTCTTATATGGTTTGTTCCAATCGTTTTTGAGTTCCCGCATGGCATAGAGAACCCTACGGTGAACTGGTTTCAGACCATCGCGTACATCCGGCAGTGCCCGACCGATAATGACACTCATCGCATATTCGAGATAGGACTTCTTCATCTCGCTTTCAATACTGATTTTCGTTTCAGTCACTGTCACTTGTTTGTCTTGCATATTCATTCTCTTTCAACCATAAAAAAAGTAATTTCAAAAAATTAATAGTTACCATCCCCATACTTAAAAACGGATGGTCAACCCTCGAATACTCTTTATCTAACCTGAAAAAACACTACCAACCGGCTCCACCATCTTTTGATAGTTTTCATGATATATATCTACCAGGGTTAAAAAACAGGTGACAATCAAAGGTCCATAAATGATCCCTAAGATTCCAAATAATTTCATCCCACCAATAATGGCAAGAAAAACCAGTAAGGTATGCATTTTTACCCGGTTCCCCACAATTTTTGGTTTTAAAATATTCTCCACTCCAAAAGATAACACCAAATAAAAAACAATAAAAAAGCATCCGGCAAATAGACGTTCCTGTATAAACATAAACACAGCCGCAGGAAGAAATACCACACCGATTCCGATAATGGGTAGAAAGGCCAGAAGTGCCATCAAAACACCCCATAAAAAGGGGGCATTCAATCCAAAAGCCGCAAAAATAAGCCCTCCGATGGTTCCCTGTATAATGCCAGCAAAACCATAACCAATCAGAATTGCTCCAGCCATGTCCTTGAACTTCTGAATCAACTTCTCATCCTGATCCTTGGGAAGAGGAGACAGATCAATAATAAAATCAACCAATTTCCCGCTATCCATAAAAAGAAAGAATACAATCAGCAGCATAAAAAAGAAATTTACAACAAAACTGAAAATGTTTGAAGTGATCAATTTGGCTTGGTCCAACAGAAACAAGCCCAACACCTTTCCCACTTCAGATAGGGAGCGATTCATATCTTCTATGGATACGTTCATGTTGATATTTGAAAGCATTGTGTTGATTTTTTCAATTACATGATAGCTTTCCAAAAAATTTTTAACCTGACCATCCAAAACAGCCGTTTTACCCATCAGATAAAAATCATACGCTTCTTTTGATAAAATGCCTGTGAAAAAAAATATCGGAACAAACAGAATAAAAAAGATAAGGACACAGGTAATCAGAGCTGAAAAAGTTTGACGGATCCCAAATTTTTTATACATACAGCGATACACTGGATTGAATACTCCCGTGACAACCGCAGCAAGCACTATCGTCGATAAAAAAGGAAGCATCAACCACCCGATCAAGAAAAATGAGATTAAAAACAGTCCCAAAAAAAACCAAAAAATCAGATCGCTCATTGTTCGATCCTGCATATTTTTCCCCGACAAATTCATCTCGATCGTAAAAAAATCAAAAACAATCATATGCTGCGAATTACAAATGGCTTGCAGTAGACCATGAAAACCATTTCAATCTTAACGATCTTAGCTATCATAACAGGCAGGATAATGGTTGGCAGGAAACGATAATGTACCTGAACAGGCAACTCGTCATTAACCGGCCACCTTTAGGGTTGTTGTGGATTATTATATTCCAACCTGTTCACCAGGATCTCTCCCAAAACGCTTCCCAATAAGACCGGTCTGTTTTTTAATCGAAAAGAATGAAATCCTATCTGCTGAGAAATCCACCTGCAATCAAATAAAGAACCAGTTCATATACAACAACCGGTGTATAAGCGTGAAAAGCGTGGTAGACAATACCACCGCCGATAATGGCTGGTACCATAAAAAAAATCAAAATTCCCAATTTTCTTGTGATACTCATTTTTTACTTACTTATTGTCGTCCGTTTCTTCATGATAGTAATCCATTTGACCCATTTTTTTCCAAAAAAAACTGTCTTGGTTTTAGCAATTCGATCTGGTTTAGTAAAGAAAAAAATTCCAAGATTGATTTCTTTTTTCAGACTGTTTTTATTAGATTTTTTTTCAAAAAAACAAAGGATAATTTGTATCAATAATAGGCGATCATCCGATTTCAATGGTAGCATGGCTCATCATCGTTTTCTGATTCAATGAAAATGAAGCTTTATATACTCTTCCGAACTCATACAAACGGCCTGGTTGCAGACCAGGCCGTTTGTCTTTTCATCTTTCGAATCAGAGCTTTTGTCCTAAGCTTGTTCAACAATCATGGCAAGGCCCATACCACCACCAATACACATGGTAATCAAGCCGGTTTGATACCCCTTACGTTTCATTTGATAAATCCCTGACACCATTTGACGCGCTCCGGTAGCACCTATCGGATGCCCCAAAGAAATACCGCTGCCAAGTTCATTTGGTTTTTCAACATCTATTTTGAGCTCACGCATACATCCTATTGCCTGTGCTGCAAAAGCCTCATTCAACTCAATCATCTCAATATCATGGATTGCCATTCCACATGAATGTAACACTTTTCGCACGGCAGGAACCGGACCAAGCCCCATGTAAGCAGGATCCAGTCCGCCGGCAGCAAACCCCTTGATCCGAACGATTGGATTCAATCCAAGCTCCCTTGCTTTTTCCGCACTCATCAGCAAAACCGCTGCTGCTGCATCATTAATTCCTGAGGCATTTCCTGCGGTTACACTGCCATCTTTTTTAAATGCAGGCTTCAATCTTGCCATTTTTTCAAGATTGGTTTCCATGGGCCGCTCATCGGTATCAAAAACGGTTTCCCCTTTTTGAGACTTGATGATTACCGGAACGATCTCCTGGGCAAAAAGGCCATTATTGATCGCACTCAAAGCCCGCTTATGGCTCAAGACAGAAAGCTCATCCTGTTCCTGCCGGCTGATTCCATAAAGAGCAACTATATTTTCAGCCGTTAATCCCATATGATACCCATAAAAAATTTCATACAGTCCATCAAATACCATTAAATCATAGATATCTCCTGTACCGGTTAACTCCATCCGGTGTCCCCAGCGAGCCTTGGGCAAGGCCATCGGGGCGAGGCTCATATTTTCCTGACCTCCTGCAAGCACTACATCTGCTTGTCCAGCCATAATTTGGGTTGCTCCAAGAGCAATTGCCTTTAACCCGGAACCACAAATTTTATTCACTGTAAAAGCAGGGGTCTCCTTTGGTATACCTGCTCGTACCATTGCCTGCCTTGCTGTATTCTGTCCTTGAGCTGCCTGGAGAACGTTTCCCATAATCACTTCGTCTATCACAACCGGAGCAAGATTATCATCCCATTGATATGCATTTTTCTCCAGATCAATCAGCCCCTGTTTTTTTAATTTATCCGGTGCCATATTTTTCATCTCATCACTCACCACCGGCCTGAGACCTGTTTTCTTTAGAACATCTATCATTACAATTGAACCAAGCTCAACCACAGGTACTGTTTTCAAAGAACCGCCAAATGCTGCGATGGCTGTTCGTGAACCACCGACAATAACCACATCCTTCATAATCGTATCCTCCTGCCTTGTATTATTGAAAAACATTTAGTATTTTACTATTGTGATAAAGATACTTCTGGCCGGTTCAACAATATTGGATCTCTTTCTCCCGGACAGATATAAATATTTGAATAAAGTTAAAAAATATCACAAAACATAACCCAAGGTCAATAATGAGAATATGTGCCTTATTCTTTTTTCTTTTAACGAGCACCCTGATTATACCCTGATCCTGGCCGCAAACCGGGATGAATTTTTTAACCGTCCTGCAAAACCGCTTGAATTCTGGGAGGATGAACCTTCAGTCCTGGCAGGAAAGGATCTGATTGGAGGCGGTACATGGCTTGGAGTTACACGTTCAATAAGGTTTGCGGCGATCACCAATTTTCGAGATCCGTATGAATTAAAAAATAATGCCCCCACCCGAGGGAGCCTTGTCCGTAATTTTCTTTGCAGCCAGATATCACCAGAGGAGTATATCAAACAAATTCAAAATGCTGGACATGAATATAATGGTTTTAATCTCTTGGTGGGCGAAAAGGATAAAATTTGGTATTATTCAAATCATTCTTCCTCAATTTTTAATGTTCCAAAAGGTTTTCATGGACTAAGCAACCACCTGCTAAACACTCCATGGCCAAAAATTACAACCGGTAAAGCAAAGCTAAAACCCATTTTTTCTCAACCAGAAATAGATATTGAAGCTGTCTTTCAGGTGCTTGGAGACAACTCCAGTCCACCTCCTGACAGTCTTCCGGACACCGGTGTGGGAACGGTATGGGAACGGATACTTGCACCCTTGTTTATCCACAGTGCTTTTTATGGAACTCGTTGTTCCTCTCTTCTTACCATCAAGCGAACCGGAGAGGTCATGTTTATTGAGCGCACATTCTCATCTGAAAAAAAAATGCTGCTTCAAAAAAATTTTACTTTTGGTTACAACGCATCCGGATTGATCTAAACGGATTAATATATTAGACATCTGAGGCATTCGCCTGAGGCATGAATTGGCTTCACGTAAACTCGGCCCTTGCATGTTATCCGTTATCATAGTATATAGTAATCCACTGCTGTCCGGTTAAAGTTTAGTAAAAATGGT
>PNOB01000186.1 GCA_013824585.1 Desulfobacterium sp.
CCGGTCGGGTTGAGAAACGGATACTATTCACTTGTCCAGCTTGAATAAATTTTTCAGCCTCGTCCAGTAATGAGGTAATCGATTGCAATGGGAGCCCTAAAAAATTTCCACCGTAGAACGCAATCTGTATCTCTTTTTTTGTATCCCTGCCAAAGGATAGATATCGGTTAATTTCTTTTGTCAGGGAACTTTTTGAAGGCAGCCTGGATGGAGTATCTGAAATCGTATTTTGGTTACAGAAGATACACTGATGCGGACATCCCTGATGGGGCAGAAATATGGGTATGATAAAGGGCGGTTTCTTATGGTTCATCTGGGGCTGATTTTTCAAGAATGATCAGGGCCTGTTTTGCAGCTTCCTGCTCAGCCATTTTTTTGCTTTTCCCTGATCCAAGTGTGACAATGTCCTTAACTTTTAGCTGTGCGATAAATGTTTTATCGTGATCTGGTCCGCTTTCTTCAATGATTTGATACAAAGGAATAGATTTGTGAGCAACCTGGACAATTTCCTGCAGCCTGCTTTTATAGTCCATGTTATCCATTGGCTTTGCAATTGAATGCAGCAAAGGAGTGAAGTGTGATTTCACCAGCTGAAAGGCAGCATCAAACCCTTTATCCAGATAAACAGCAGCAATAATGGCCTCATAGGCATCTGCAAGAATGGAGTTTTTTTCATGCCCTTGGGTTTGAATCTCGCCTTTACCAAGTTTTAAAAATTTTCCAAGATTCATGGTTCGTGCAATGGAAGCAAGTCTGGTTTCATTCACAAGATTCGCACGCATTCTGGAGAGATCTCCTTCATTAAGATCCGGAAAATGATCCATCAGTAAATGACCGGCGGTCAGGTTTAAAACCGCATCTCCTAAGAATTCCAATTTTTCATTGTCCGCAAGCTTTTCATCTGTTTGCTCGTTTATATATGAGCTATGACATAAAGCTGTTTTCACTAAATTTTTATCGATAAAAATATATTTAATATTGTTTTCTAATTCTGAAATCATATCTTTTCAATCAGTTTCTTATAAAGTGAATAGGGAATAAAGGTATCGCCCCGTCCTTTTCCCATTTGAATTTCCGGATGCATTGAGCCGTGGAAATCCGTACCACCGGTTACCAATAGATCTGTGTTCTGAGCAAGTTGCAGATATTGATTGGTCTGGGCTTTGGAATGACCTGGATAATAAACTTCAATGCCCATCAGCCCCATTTCTTTTAATGTTGCGACAAGAAAAGACAAACCATCCGGATCAGCAGTCTTGATGATACCAGGATGGGCTAGTACCGGTATGCCACCGGCACTCAGGATCAGTTGAATCGCATGTTCACACTCAATTCGATATTTTTCAATATATGCAGGACGGTTTTTCCCAAGGTATGTTTCAAATGCATCATCCATATTTCGAACAAACCCTTTGGCAATCAATACCTGGGCAATATGCGGCCTTCCGATTTGGCCTGGGCCAACTGTTTTTCTTATCTCTTCAGGGGTAATCCAGATTCCCATGTCTGCAAGTCGTTTGAGTATTTCCGGATTTCTATTTTTTCTGGAGGTCTGAAGACGATTGAGGGCAGCTTTTAATCCCGAATGGTTGGTTTGAATGCCATATCCTAGAATATGGAGACTCCCGGTAGATGGAAGTGAAAACGGTGGGTTTGAACTGATTTCAACCCCGGTAATAAATTCAAGGGATAAGGGCTTTTTATATAAAACAGCTTGTTCAGTACCTTCGATCGTATCATGGTCGGTTATTGATATCGCTCTGATACCGAGCTGTTCAGCCAGCAATAGAATTTCACGTGGTGTCAGTGTGCCGTCAGAAGCTGTGGAGTGGATATGAAGATCGATTCCTTGCGTCTCATCATAATCCAAGGGCTTTCTCTAATGCCTCCTCTTTACTTTTACAATCAATACATTGAGTGGTAACAGGGCGTGCTTTTAATCGTTCAATGGAAATTTCTTCTTCGCATTGTTCGCAGATGCCAAAAGTTTTGTTTTCAATACGTTCCAGGGCACTCCTTATTTTTTTAATGAGTTTATGCTCTCTGTCCCGAATTCGGAGCATGAAATTTCGATTGGATTCATGGGAAGCTCTATCCGTAGGATCCGGGAAGTTTTCTTTTTGATCGGTCATACCGGATACCGTATCATCCGCCTGATGCAAAAGGTCTTCCAGCCTTTGTGTCAGAAGTTCTTTAAAAAATTCAAGATCTTTTTTTTTCATGGCAAAAACCTTTACAATGTTGGTTCATTCTTGATAACGTATCGAACAGGCATAAAAGAATAAAAAATTATCAATTAAAAATGTTTTTGTAAAGAATAAAATGAGTTCCGGATTTTATCATGATAGCGCAACCCCGTTGTTTTTTTTCTGATCGATCTATTCATCCAGTTTGAACAGCTTCCGTGTTGCATCCAGGTAGATTGCTTTATCTCCATGACATCCATTGCCTTTCAGGAAGAGGGTCGGGTCATGCATAAATCTTTTAATGATTGAGTCTGTCATACGGGTTATGACTTTCAGATCTGACTCAGGTAGGTGTTTTAAAGCGGATTGGGTTTTTTCGATCTCTGCGCTTACAATCACATCAAGCTTGTTTTTCATGGATACAATTGTAGGTACTACCTCCAGATTTTTGTACCATTCCATAAATTTAATGACGGCTTCATCCACAATTCTTTCACCTTTAACCGCTTCTTTTTTTCGTTCTTCCAGATTTTCATCAATAACGCTTTTCAAGTCATCAATGTCATATACATATGCATTGCTGATTCGATTGATCGCAGGATCGATATCGCGGGGAACCGCAATATCAATGAAAAAGATAGGGCGGTTTTTTCTTAGTTTCATGCTTTCTTTTACCATCTCACGTGAGATGATAAAATCCGGTGAGCCTGTAGAACTGATAATGATATCAACCAATTTCAAGCTATCCGGAATTTCTTCGAAACGGAGGGCTTTCCCCTGAAAGCGGTCAGAAAGTTCGACGGCGCGTCGAAAAGTCCGATTGGCCACATATATTTCGGAAGCCCGGTTTTGAATGATGTGCTCTACAGCAAGTTCAGCCATTTCACCTGCACCAATCAGAAGAACCTTTTTCCCTTCGAGGCTGCCGAAGATTTTTTTCCCCAATTCCACGGCAGCGTAACTGATGGATACTGCACTTCCTCCAATTCCGGTTTCAGTTCGAACCTTTTTGGCCACAAAAAAGGTTCGGTGAAGCAACCGGTTGAGAATCACTCCGGATGTTTTGTTTTCAGTTGCGATCCGGTAGGCTTCTTTGATCTGCCCCAGGATCTGGGGTTCGCCGATGATCATTGAGTCCAGGCTGGATGCCACCCGAAACACATGTTTGATGGCATCTTCCCCTTGAAGTACATACAGTGCCTGTTCGTATTCTCTCAGCTCGATGTTTTTGAATTTGGAAATATGCGTTTTTGCAGCCTGAATCGCTGCGGTGATGTCTGTTGAGGTCATCAGTATTTCTACACGATTGCAGGTGGAGAAAATGAGAAGCTCATTGACTGCCGGATCCTTGCCAAGCAAACCAAGGGATTCAATTGCCTCCTGGTTGGAAAAAGCAAGGCACTCCCGAAGCTCTACAGGTGCGGTAGTATGATTTAATCCCAGTAATACAATTTCAAGCATTTTGTTATTATTTTGTAAATTCACCATGATGACCGGTTAACAGAAAATTTACCCCAAAAAAAGTAAACATCAGCGCGGCAAAGCCTACGATTGACATAATGGCAGCTCTTCGTCCTCTCCATCCCATTGTCAGTCGCTGATGGAGAAGTGCTGCATACAGAAGCCAAGAGATCATAGACCATACCTCTTTTGGATCCCAGGACCAAAATCGTCCCCAAACGGATTTGGCATAGATGGATCCGATAATCAGACCGATGGTTAACAGAGTAAATCCGACAACGATACAAGCATATCCTGTGGAGTCAATTAGATCCAGGGAGGGAAGACGTTTATAAAAATAGCCGTGATTTTTTGTTTTAATGGCATGCTCCTGGGCCAGGTAAAGCATGCCAGCACCACAAGCCAGCGCAAAGGAGGCCTCCCCGATAAAAATAATGGATACATGGGTAATGAGCCAGAAATTTTTAAAAACGATATTGGGTTCAGATGGATAGCCGGGCAGAAAAAAAGAAATAATCATCACAATGGCCGATAGCGGTGCAGTATAGGTTCCTAATATTTTAAGGTTGAATTTATATTTCAGCAATAAGAAGACCCCGGCAACCGCTCCGCCTGCAATCGATAGGTTTTCTTTGAGATTGCCTGCCGGAAAAATTCCAGTGCGGGTATACTGAGTTCCTATCCCAAAGATATGAATAAAAAAACCTGTAAAGAGAAGATAATAACCAATGTGATGTAAAAAATCTTTCTGTTTTATAAAATAAGCGGCATAGAATGCTGTACTGGTTAAATAGAACAGGATGACAATAAGATTGATACTTTCCATGATTCCTCAATTAATCATTTGTTTTGTCGGGGAGTAATGTTTCAAACATATATCCATTTCCAAGGGTTTTCAATAACAGGATATTGATATCCTCTTTTTTATTCTCCCGTATCATATCCAATATCCCGGCGTCGAGAAGCTGTTCAAATAAATGTTTGTGTTCCTCGGGTTCATGGGCCTGGGCGAGCAATTTTTTTCGAATAGCACCCATCAAATTCAAAAGAAGGGCATATTCCTCTCCAAACTGTTCTTCGAGATTTTTTTTCAGCTTTTTGGCAAAGGCCGGGCTGTTTCCGGAAGTGGAGATCGCTATGATCAGATCTCCCCTTGTGACAATTGCAGGTAAAATAAAATTGCAGGCTTCTGGAACGTCAGCTATGTTACATAGAAGGTTCTTCTGCTCAGCATCTTCACTGATCCGGAGGTTTAATTTCTCATCACTGGTTGCTCCAATGATGAGGAACATGCCGTTTACATCCGATGAACAGTATTCCCGCTGCTTTATTTGGATTACTCCTTTTGCTGAAAGATCCGCCAGCTTGGAGGATATAACCGGGCTGATAACAGTAACCTTTGCGCCACAGTTAACGAGTGTGGTCACTTTCCGCGTCCCTACAGCTCCGCCTCCCACAACAAGGCAGTTTCGACCTCGGATGTCAAGATTTACAGGGTAGTATTTCATAAAATCTCAATTTTCATCAAATCTTCTGCAAGCAAGAGATCGCCACTATAGGTTTTGCGGCACTCTTTTGCAATATCAACTTTTTCACATTCCGGATAAAAATGGGTGAGCAACAGGTTTTTGGTCCGGGATTCTGTTGCAATTTTTCCAGCAAGAGAGGGTGTGAGGTGACCGGGCACCTTCATGTCATCCGGCAAAGCGGATTCACAGATGAATAGATCGGTGCCAGCAGCAATATCAATCAGATTGGAAGTATAATCGGTGTCTCCGGAATAGACAACCGATCTTCCATCCGGGGTTGTAATTTTGAACGCAAGGCTTTCCTTGTTGTGCTTTACCGGGATAGAGTGAACGGAGAAATTCGAAAATCGGGTAAAATCCTTATCTGTGTTATCCAGTTCAATAATATTCAGAAAATCATTCTCAAACTTTATCCATTGTCCGTATACCTCTTCCAGTTTTTTAAAAAAACGGGAAAAACCGTCTCCGGCAATTATGGTCAGCGGTGTTTTTCTCAGACTGAAGTTTGCATATTTGGTGGCAAATAAAAAGGGCACCAGCTCACCGGTGTGGTCAGGATGGAGGTGGCTGTAAAATATATGTGAAATATCATAAATGGTGACTCCTGCCTCCAGTAGCCGCCTCATGGTTCCTGGCCCGGAATCAAACAATAATTTATGATTACCAATTTCCATAAGAATGGAGCATGAGCTGCGAGTCAGGGACGGAACACAGGTTCCGGAGCCCAATATCGTCACAATAAAGGGTGTCTGATTCATCTCAATCATTATTGTTAAATGCTTTTTCCAGCAGAAAAGCCGTTGTGTATGGCATCGATTGCCTGGGCAACGTGATCTGCATCACCAGCTGTTCGAAAAGAGATTCCTTTTTTCTTCAATACGTCAGAAAGTGAGTTCAACGGTTTGGAGCCAGCGGCAATGACAACTGTATCAGCAGATATTTCTTCAATTTTATCACCAGTCTGGACTTTTACACCGGTTTTTGTAATTTCAAGGGCTTTGGTGCCGATCCGCTGGTCGATTCGGCTTCGTTCCATCTCCTGGAACATACACCATTTGGTTGATTTGCCGATATCTTTTCCGATGGCATTCATCATTTCAATCAAAATAACGGTTTTCGTACCTCTTGTCGCTAAATCGCAAAGGGTTTCTGGGTCTTCTGCATGATTGGTTAAAAGGAATTTTACATCCTCGCCGGAAAGGGTTCCTTTTTCCGCAAGGAACATGGCGGTTTCAACGCCAACAGCACCTCCACCGATCACAACTACATTTTTCCCGGTGTAGTCTTTATCCTGCAATACATCCCAGGCTTGTACCACATGGGGCAGATTCAGGCCTGGTATCGGTGGAACGATAGGCTCTGCACCGGTTGCCAGTATAACCTCATCCGGGGTTTCCTGTTCCAGTAACTTTTCATCAACTTCTGCATTCAGGATGGTTTGTATGCTGCTTGCCATCACCTGCCTGGAAAGATCATTTGCCAGTATCGCAAATTCAGCTCTTCCAGGAGGAGCTGCTGCCAGATACAATTGTCCGCCCAGGCGATCTGATTTTTCATATAATGTAACCTGATGACCACGTTCACAAGCTGCCAATGCAGCACTCATTCCTGCAGCACCGCCGCCGATTACCATTACTTTTTTGGGTTTGTCGGTTTGGGATATCTGTGTTTCTTTTTCATGCCCTGCTCGCGGATTGCAGAGACATTCAACAGATTTCAATTTAAACAGATTATCAAAGCATCCCTGAGCACAGGCGATGCAGTGAATCATTTCATTTTCTCGTCCGGATTGAATTTTTTCCGGTAAGTATGGATCGGCAATCAGACTTCTCCCCATCGCTACCATATCACACATTCCATTGCCAATCATTTCACGTGCAGTTTGGGGATCATTGATTCGATGGCTTGCAATCACCGGAATCGTTACCTGCTCCTTAATACCACGGCTAAGGTATCCAAATACTCCGCGGGGAACGGATGTGACAATTTGAGGCACCCGGGCTTCATGCCATCCAACATTGATGCAGAGGGCATTGACATTTCCCGAATCGGATAGTGCTTTTGCATATTTTTTCAATTCAAGTCGTCCCTGGCCTCCTGGCATGAAATCATTTCCGTTCATGCGGACAATCAGCGGAAAATCAGGTCCGACTTTTTTCCGGATGGAAGCCATGATTTCAAGGCCGAACCGCATCCTGTTTTCCAAGGAGCCTCCATACTCATCTTCT
Source organism: Desulfobacterium sp. (assembly GCA_013824585.1). Taxonomy (GTDB): domain Bacteria; phylum Desulfobacterota; class Desulfobacteria; order Desulfobacterales; family SURF-7; genus QZKS01. The sequence continues at coordinate 7,405 of PNOB01000186.1, forward strand.
CTTTGATTGGTGAGAGGAGAGAGGAATTCGCTGATCAGGTATCCTGTTCCGCTCAGCACCTCTACTGCATCAAAGCCGGCTTTTTGAACCCTCTCGGCAGCCTCGGCAAACCGGTTGATAATCTCCTTGATTTCTTCTTTATCCAAGGCTTTCGGCGTTTCCCGGGTGAGTCGGGAAGCAATTGCGGATGGGGCAACCGGTTGTTTGCCGTTCAGAAAAAAAGAGTGATTGTATCGTCCGGAATGGTTTAACTGAACTGCGGATCGGGCACCGTTCTGATTAATTGCTTCCGCAAGGCTGGAAAGTCCTGAGATATAATTATCATGATGAGCACCAATTACCTGGGGATTTCCGGAAAGTTCATCGATTGTAGCATATCCAACGGTGATCATGCCAGCCCCGCCTTTTGCTCTCTCTGCATAGAAATCTACAAGTTGATTTGTAATGTAGTAATTGTCGGCCATACCAAGATGCATGGCTGGCATGTAAATTCGATTTTTGATTTCAAGTTGATTGATACGAATTGGAACAAGAATCGGGTCTTTCATGGTTCCCCCTTTATTCAAAAAAAAGATCGTTTGTGTACTAAAAAGTTTTAGATACGATAACCTGCTTTTTATGGAACTGGTTTTCAGATTAAAATCTTAGTGAAGAATCACGTGGAATCGATATTTGTTGCTCAGATTGCTGTTTTCATCCTCGACCTGTACTTCGAATAACCAGTCACCTGGATCACCTTCAAAAGTGATAGGATCTTTTAAATAGAAACTGGTTCGCTTTTTATCCTGAGCGTCAACCTCAAGGGGACCGTATTCGATGCTGTGGATTTCAGATTCTCGGGGTAAATAACCTCGGATAAACAGTTTTTTGATATTCGGGTTTTGGTCATTCACGGTAATCCTGAAGGTACCTTTTTCTCCGAGATTGAGAGATGTGCTTGCAATATAACTGTTTTCGATGATTCTACAGGATTGAACATTGGTGATGAAAGGTGGTTTAACATTTGTTTTGACGATTTTTTCCGTACTTTGTTTTGAATGAGAGCATCCGAAAGAGATTGATACTGTAATAATGCATGTCATATATAGCAGGAGGTGTCTGAATCTCATATTGTCAGCCTTTGGCGGAGAATCGTTTTGTAACAAGATTATTACATTATCGTAATCACAAAATAGC
>PNOB01000187.1 GCA_013824585.1 Desulfobacterium sp.
CTTTTCAGAACTCTCCTCCAATTGGTTTTTCAATCCCAAGTTTCTCAAATCGATACCGCAGGGAACGAAAACTCATTCCCAGGAGCTCCGCTGCCCGGTTCTTGTTACCATTGGTATACTCAAGTGCTTTTTTGACATAGGCCGCTTCAATGGTCTCCATGATCTCATCCAGGTTGACACCATGGGAAACATCATCCAGGTCAAACCGCCTTCCCTTCACTCCCTCAATCCATCTTCGTTTATGGATGGAGATCGAAAGACTCTCAGGCAAAATAATATTCGTTGCAGACAGCGTAACACTGCGTTCTATCAGGTTTTCCAGTTCCCGTATGTTTCCCGGAAAATCATACTTGTTTAACAGATCAATGGCATAGGAAGAGATCTTGGTCATCTCCTTGCCGGTTTCCGTGGCATATTTTTCTAAAAAATACTGGGCCAGCGCTTTTAAGTCTGATTTTCTCTCTCGGAGAGGAGGAACCTTGATCTGAATCACATTGAGCCGGTAAAACAGATCTTCCCTGAAATTTCTTGCAATAACTTCTTCCTCAAGATTCTTATTGGTCGCAGATATAATCCGAATGTCGACCGAAATATCATTGGTTCCGCCAACACACCTGAACACACGCTCCTGCACTGCACGTAAAATTTTTACCTGCAGGGGAAGGGTCAACTCTCCAATCTCATCCAGAAAGATGGTCCCATTGTGGGCAATCTCAAACAACCCCTTTTTATCCTGTGTCGCTCCGGTAAAAGCCCCTTTTTTATGACCGAACAGTTCGCTCTCCATCAACGATTCGGGTATGCCCCCACAATTCACGACCACAAAAGGATTGTTCCTTCGGTTGCTCTGCTCATGAATCGCTTTTGCAATAAATTCCTTACCGGTTCCACTTTCTCCAGTCACCAGAATGTTTGTCCGGGTCTTTGCCACCTGCCGAATCATCTCATAGATTCGAATCATCCCGGGACTATTCCCTACAATTTTTCCAAAATGAAGATTTTTTTTCAGTTCATCATCCAGGATCTCTTTTTCATGTTCTATGGTTTTCAGATCCAGTGCATTGGCGATCGTTTTTCTCAGCTCATCATTATCAAAAGGTTTGGGGACGTAGTCATAAGCGCCTTTATTCATGGCTTCAACCGCTGCCTCTGTAGTTGAATAGGCAGAGATCATGATCACAACTGTTGCGGGGTCTTTCTGCTTTGCTTCTTGTAACACCTCTATTCCACTGATGTCACCCAGCCGGATATCACAAAGCAACAGGTCAAAACGGGTTTCCTGTATCATGGACTTGGCTGTCTTACCAGTTCCGGCAATGGAAACCCGATAACCAGCTCTGGTCAGCATGACCTCAAGAAATTCCTGCATGCTCAGTTCATCATCAACGACAAGGATGTGAGAACGTCCGTTAGAATCTGGCATATTTGTGAAAAGTGTTCCGGTATCGGTTATCCGTAATACAAAAGACGGGTAAATGCCTATCGATCCTGCCAACCAGGTTGATTGGCACGCTACTAAGTACAACCATGCTTGTCAATAGGGTTTTTCTACTCTTTCTTTCTCATGCATAGGTGTAATCTGAGCTTTCATTAAAGACGATACTACCTCCAACGATGGTTACCATGGCTTTTCCCGTCATCTGCCATCCCTGAAACGGAGTATTGCGGCTTTTGGAATAAAACCTGTCAGCATCAATCGTGAATGAAAACTCAGGATCAATAACGGTAATATCTGCAGGAAGCCCCTCTGTGATTCCTATCTCAAGCCCCAGGATTCGTGCTGGATTTTTGGTCATTTTCTGGATCAGGGTTTCCATCGTAATCACTTTATCTTTCACAAGTTTCAATGAGAGCGGAAGAGACGTTTCAAGACCAATGATACCATTGGCTGCCAAACTGAATTCAACATCTTTTTCAAGGGAAGAATGTGGCGCGTGATCTGTGGCAATCACATCGATTGTTCCATCAGCCAGACCTTGTCGGACAGCCTCTTTATCCTTTACAGATCGTAATGGAGGATTCATCTTGAAGTTTGTATTATACTCAATAATATCTTCATCTGTCAAAGAAAAATAGTGGGGAGCGGTTTCAGCGGTGACAGGAAGCCCTCTTTTTTTAGCCTCCCGGATGGCATCAACCGATTCTTTTGTGCTGACATGGGCAATATGAAGTCTGGCGCCAGTCAGCTCACATAAAGCAATATCCCGCATCACCATGACAGCTTCCGATGCATTTGGTATACCAGAGAGTCCCATCCTGGTAGCTGACGGGCCCTCATTCATAACGCCATTTCCGGAAAGTTGAAGATCCTCTGCATGAGAAATTACAGGCAAATCAAAACCCATGGCATATTCCATGGCTCTTCGCATAAGCTGAGAATCTGATACTGGAAGCCCGTCATCGGTGACAGCAACTGCACCTGAATGCTTTAGCTCTCCAAATGCGGATAGGGCTTTTCCTTTAAGCCCCATACTGATGGATGCCACCGGATACACACGGGCCTTTCCAGCCTGTCTGGCTTTTCTTATGATATACTCTGTAATTTCAGCACAGTCGTTTACCGGATTTGTATTGGGCATCGAACAAACAGCTGTAAATCCTCCAATAGCTGCTGCCATGCAACCGGAGGCGATGGTTTCTTTATACTCATGACCCGGTTCTCTCAGGTGGACATGCATATCAATCAAACCAGGAGTAACAATTTTACCCTTTGCATCGATAACCACGTCATCTTGTTTTATGGACTCTTTATATGTACCGGGTTTCTGGATTCCAGCAATCTTCCCATTCCGGATAATAATATCATAGCAACCTGTAATATTTCCAGGATCAATCAGCATCCCGCCTTTAATCATCAGCATTTCTGATCCCTCCAGCTAGTAGATAAAAAAGCGCCATTCTTAAAGCTACCCCATTGGTTACCTGGTCCAGTATTACGGAATGTTTTCCGTCAGCGATGGCCGGTGAAATTTCTACACCCCGGTTTATGGGGCCAGGATGCATGATCAGTACATCCGGCTTCATTATCTTCATTCTCTTTTCCGAAAGCCCATATTCTCTGGCGTATTCTCTTTCCGTTGAAAATAAAAAAGAAGATTGTCTTTCCTTTTGAATTCGAAGCATCATCACCACATCTGCATCCTGAACCGCCAGATCCACTGAATGGGAAACCGATGCCCCCAGATTTTCAATCCCCTTTGGAATCATGGTCCGTGGTCCGGAAACAACCACATCCGCGCCCATTTTTGTAAATCCAACAATGTTTGAACGGGCAACCCTGCTATGGGAAATATCCCCGATAATCGCAATCCGGAGACCGTTAAGATCGCCTTTCTTCTCCCTGACAGTCATCATATCAAGAAGTGCCTGAGAAGGATGTGCATGCGTTCCATCCCCTGCATTGATAATCGATGTTTTTAAATATCGACTCAACATATGAGGAGCTCCTGAAGCAGAATGCCGGATGACAATCACATCCGGTTTCATCGCCTCAAGGTTTCTTGCCGTATCAATCAAGGTTTCTCCCTTGACCATGCTGCTGGAACTTGCGGAAAGGGAAACACAATCAGCACTTAATCTCTTTGCAGCAATATCAAAAGAAAGTTTTGTCCTTGTGCTGGGTTCATAAAAGAATAGAACAATGGTCTTGCCCCGGAGGGTTGGAACTTTCTTAATGGGTCGTTCTGAGATCTCCCTCATCTTATCCGCTGTATCCAGAATAAAAGAGATCTCCTCTTTTGATAGGGAAGCAATATCAAGAATATCTTTTCTATTAAATTCCATTTTGTTCCTGTTCTATTTCAGCAATTGACCCATTCGACTCCAACGGACATAATCAAGAATTGAATTCTGGTTCTCTCCATTCCAGGACCAATAGATAATAAAGGCTTTCCCTTTGATGGCTTTAAGCTTTACAAATCCCCAGAAACGGCTGTCATGGCTGTTATCCCGGTTGTCGCCCATCACAAAAAGAGAATTTTCCGGCACGGTTATCGGCCCGAAGAAATCACGGCCAGGGAGAATGCGGTCATCCGTATAAATGGCAAAATCCTGATCTAACGGCATATTGTTCACATATACCTTTTTATCCCGAATCTCTACCCGATCTCCGGCAACACCAATGACCCTTTTGATAAAATCCTTTGACGGATCATCCGGATATTCAAAAACCACAATATCCTCTCGCTGAGGATCTTTAACCGGTATCAGCGTGGCTCCGATAAAAGGTAATTTGATACCGTATATGAACTTGTTAACCAGAATATGATCCCCGATGAGAAGGGTGTTTTTCATTGAACCGGATGGTATCTTAAAGGCCTGTACAACGAACGTCCTGATAAATAAGGCCAAAACAACAGCCACCAGGATCGCTTCAATGTTTTCCCTGAGACTGCTCTTCTTCTTTTTAATGGTTTTCTTTTCTGTCTCTTTGTTCTGTTTCAATTCAGCTTATACCTTATTAATTAAAATTTTAATGAAAATACATACCCGATGCTTATAGAACTATTTCAGATTGTATGCTGTCAGACCCAAAAAATAACTCTTTGTCCAACTAAACAGGTAACGTGAATTGCGGCTCTCCTAGAAAAAACTCACCCTTTTGTATCCAATCTTTAAGAATTTCTGCAATCTCACGGGCTTTTACCATGCTCGATAAGGGTACGGTAAGAACATTTTTACCATCCAGTTCTATTGATCCGCTTTTCAATTCCGCATAGCTTACGGTTCCCAGACTATTGGAAATCCCATTCGGGTAATCATTCCCGTAATCCACAATCTGGGTAAAAATTTCATCATCGGAAATTGCCGTATATGAAGCCATTTCTTCATTCAATATCGGGATCGGCACGCCAAGACCGACTGCCAGAGAAATCCCATATCCCTGTATACTCATCCCGACCAGCCACTTATGACTCATTTTCTTTAAATCCCCCATCACCCAAAGGGTACCGGCCGGTTTCATCGGAATCCCTTTCTCCGTACGCGGAACCGATGGATTATGCTGTGTTCCCTGCCAGGTAACATATCCTTCCGCACCTCCTAAAAATATTCGTGTACCCAGGCCAATAGTTTTGTAATACGGGTCATTAAAGAGCGGACTTAACTCACCGGAAGAGCAGTAGTTTGCATTTCCTGCCTTTGGTTTCAAAGCTCCCATATACGTATAGATTGTCTTTCGGGTAAGATTGACAGCGCAATTATAATTCTGATATCCATTGCGCGGATTGCACAATGTGGCAGAAGGCAATTCTTTTAAGGTGATTTTCTTTTCAATGATCCGGCTGGGATAACATGAAGTTCCATAAGCGGTTGCCTTTAAGTGAACCTTCTTGCCGGCAACAAGATCCTGAATAACATGTCCTCCGCCATAATTAAATTCACCGGGCCAGACCTTATTCAGTGGATCATCCTCACAGGTTTCGGTAGCACCGATATAACAGTCAACCGCAGCAAGTCCTCCATATGCAGGGACATTGTTCAACCAGACTTTGGAGGCTTTTATAGTTGGTGTGGAATGGCCAAAATTAATGAACGCTCCGGATGAACACATCGGAGCAAAGGTTCCGGTGGTCACAACGTCCACCTTTCTGGCTGCCTCAACAGGACCTTCTTTTTTCACAATTCCGATTATTTCTTCGGCTGTTACGACAACGACTTTTCCTGAACGAATTTTAGCATTTATTTCCTGGTAGGTCTTGTTGACTTTATATGTGGACATTTATTTCCAATCCAGATTCATTGATCCGTGTTTTTGCTTTTCTATCCAGTTGCATCTTTATTATAATTGATTTCAACTCGGGAAAAACCTATCATCCAAGGGGTTGATATAATTCTGTCGACAATAACAACTTGAAATCTGCTAATCAAGGTTTTTTTCGTTTCTTGACTTTTCATCAGCCAAAAGTTAAGACTCAGGCAACGTAATGAAAACCATTTTTTCTACATAACATTTTTTTAGATAACATATGGCAACTGTAGTGCAAATCGGAAATATCAAGATCGGGGGAACCAGTCCTCTATTGTTAATTGCCGGTCCTTGTGTAATTGAAAATTATGACAAAACATTTGAAATTGCTTCGTATCTGAAAGAACTGACCAAAAATCTCGAGATACCCTTTGTGTTCAAAGCATCGTATGACAAGGCCAACAGGACTTCAATCAATTCCTTTCGCGGACCCGGACTGAAACCTGGACTGGATATCCTTCGCCAGATCAAATCCAGTCTGAATATCCCGATTCTGTCAGATGTTCATTCTATAGGTGAAGTGGAACCTGCGGCTGAGGTTCTCGATATCATACAGATCCCTGCATTTTTATGCCGCCAGACTGACTTGATTCTTGCAGTATCCCAAACCCAAAAACCAATCAACATTAAAAAAGGACAATTTCTGGCTCCAGGTGATATTCAAAATATAACGGAAAAAGCGACCTCCACCGGAAATCGAAACATTACAATTACAGAACGGGGAAGCATGTTTGGGTACAACAATCTGGTTGTTGACTTTCGAAGCATCAAAATAATACAGGAGTCAACAGGTTTTCCGGTAATATTCGATGCCACCCACAGTGTCCAGCTTCCGGGCGGGAGCGGAACAAGTTCAGGAGGACAACGTGAATTTTCTCCCATACTTGCCAAAGCGGCTGTGGCAGCAGGTGCTGACGGAGTATTCATCGAGGTGTATCCTGACCCGGAAACAGCACGTTGCGACGGACCCAATTCCCTGAGACTGGATCAACTTGAACCGTTTCTTTTGACCCTCAAGACGATTCGGGGCATCATCCAGAAAGAATACAGACAATGAACCAGCACATTACAAGCAGGCTGAAACAAATCAAACTGTTACTCCTGGACGTGGATGGTGTGCTCACTGACGGAATGATTATATATAATGATTCCAATATTGAAACAAAAATGTTCCATGTAAAAGACGGGTTTGGTATCCGTCTGCTGATGGACTTCGGAATTCAGGTTGGCATTGTCACAGGCAGGTCCTCTTCTGTAGTCAAACATCGGTGCAAAAATCTCGGAATTACAATAATTTTTGATGGTATCCGGAACAAAGCCCAGGCTCTTGAGAATATTATGCAGCAAACCGGAAGGACCTCCCAGGAAATCGCATTTATCGGAGATGATTTTCCGGATCTTCCGATTATGAACCGTGTCGGACTCCCCATTGCTGTTGCAGATGCGCATGAGCATGTTCGTGAGCAAGCTGCATTTGTGACATCTTCGAATGGGGGCAAGGGAGCTGTTCGAGAAGTCAGCGAAGCCATCTTAAAGGCCAAGGGCCTATGGAATAATGTCCTGGATATATATAGATAGTCAATGTCCGATACTTCAAAAAAAATTAAAACCATTCTACTGATCTTGATTTTTCTGACACTTGGAACTGTTATTTCCATCTTTATCGGTTTTCGAATACTGTCTAAAAATCCGGATATACTGATTGATACAATTAAAAACAATGCGACCCTTTCTATCGAAAACCTTCATCAAACTGCAACGCGGGACGGAAAACAGGAATGGACATTAGATGCAAAATCCGCACGCCTTATTCAAGTGCAAGCGGAAAGCCAATCCATTCTGGAGAAACTGTCGATCGTTTTCTATCTCGAAAACCAAAACAATGCACATTTGACGGCAGATCACGGGGTTCTGGAAAACGATACCAGCAATTTCACGGTAACCGGAAAGGTTGTCCTGATGAATCCTGATTACAATTTACAAACAGAAGAGCTACGGTACAATCATAAAGATCGTATACTTTATACAACCTTACCAGCGGATATATCGGGGGAATTTTTGCATTTCAGTGCTGAAAAAATAACATTTCATTTAAACACTCGCCAGGCCCACCTGGAAGGAAAGGTTGAAGGGACTATCCGTGGCAAAATTCAACTCTAAACCAACCCGATGCAATATTATAATTATTGCCATTATCTGTATTATCCTTTTTATAAATCACAACATTTTTGCTGCTGGTTCAGAAATTAAAAGCAGCACAGCGGCTGATAAACCGATCCATATCACCAGCGACCAGTTGAATATTAATGATATAACCAAAGAAGCAGAGTTCAAGGGGAATGTCCAGGCAACACAGGAAAATACCATTATTCATTCTGACACACTTCAAATATTCTATAAAAAAGATCAACCAGCTCTTGAAAACGTACCGAACAGTGTGCAGTCCATTCAAAAAATCATTGCAAAAGGAAATGTGAAAATCAATTTTGATAACCGTCTTGCTGAGGCAGATCAGGCGGTATATACAGCAGACAACGGGATTCTTGAACTAACCGGTGATAACTGCAAAGTCACAAGCGAAAAGAATATGATATCCGGAAAAAAAATCATCTTCCATCGCAACGATGGACGTATCCAGGTCGAAAGCGGGAATGACAAAAAAAGGGTTGAGGCCGTGATCAGTTCCGATGGAAAAGGTCTGAATTAAAATTGCCTGATATTTTAGCCGCCTATTTTGTCAGGATAAAACCGTAC
>PNOB01000188.1 GCA_013824585.1 Desulfobacterium sp.
AATTTCAAAAGTCTGTTGTTGTAGTTCCGGCGAAAGCTGAAATCCAGTATTTTCAGTTCTTTTCTGGACATCGGCTTTCGCCGGTGTGACGCTTTTTAATCGTTTTGAAATTGGCTCAACAGGGCGACAATTTCCGCCCTGTAAAAATAGTTTTGAGATCATACCCGAACTTGAAGCTGGATGCAATGACATCAATTCATGTGTCATTGATTTACATTGATCTTAATGAGGTTTTTGATGATGGAAAAAGCTTATATTTGAATTCTTCCTGAAAAACCTGTTTTATGTTGCTGTCCTTATCTCTTCCCAAACCTTACCGACAGCGGTTTCCGGTATTTTCCACCCTAGTATATGACAGAGTGTTGGCAAAATATCATGCAGCCGCGCTGAACTTTGAATTTCCCGACCAGCACCGATTCCCGGGCCGGAAAATACCATGGGCACACGGATGGTCAGCTTTGACCCGTGAATGCCCACCAGGCGTAAACTGTTTTTGGACAGCAGGGTTGCTTTTTCTCCCATGCCGTTGACACCCCGTATCATTGCATCCCCTGGGGTTGCTGCCTGGTAATGACTTCGGAAAAAAATACACAATTCAGGCCAGTGAATACTGTCTTTTGCATGGTGCATATAATATTCGGAATAAAGTTCATCCGGCTCGGTAATCTGTTTTTCAATTTCAGGCAGAAACGGGTTGTCTGCGTCCCTGCCCGTCCGAATACCTTCATCGTTAAGGATAATACAGGGATGGAACTCCGGGCCTTCGACTGGATCATCTACGGCCATCCCCTGGATCAGACGGCGTATCTCTTCCCGGACAGCATCATCCCGAACATCAAAAATTGTGGCCCAGTGATTTAATGCCCATGCGGTTCCATAGTGTTTGGGAGAAATAATTCCCTGGGAACGCAGATATTCTTTGATATCGAGTGGTGCGTATCCCTGTTTGCAATACCCCTCTGTGATCATGCTGTGGTCTGCAGTAAAAACAATCAGAGAATGATCCAACATCCCCCGGTCTTTGATCTGGTTCACGATTTGTCCAAAACGGAAATCCGCTTCCCGGATCACATCCAGAATCTCTTCCCGACGGGCTTGCTCCGAATATTTGCTCACCCAATGAGAACCAAACAAAAATCCGTTTGCCTTGCTCCATTCATCCGGGTCCCAGGCCGCTCCATAAACATGTCCGGCCTCGTCTGTTGCCGCCAGATTCACATAAAGAACATCCGGATCTTCTTCCCGGATCACCTGGCAGGTTGTATCTGCTATCCAGCGATCATCTGGAAAGTCACCTGGTTTGCTGCCGATAAATTCCCCGATATCCTGAATGATCGCTTTCAACAGAAAAAAATCCCCGCTCAATACCTGTGGAAGCAGTTCCAGGGGATTTCCATTTACGACCAGTTCTTTGGGTTTTATCGGACGCTGATCTTTGGGATTTGTATCCGAAGGCGGGTCCCCCAGAACATACTGCGGTGGCGGAGAAGCATAAACCGGAAAATGGCTTCCGGTAATTCCCCATTTGACAGCATCTCCATCTTCATGCAGATGGCTTACCCAGGGTTTATTGCTGATCATCACCGATCGAGCATCTGGGCAGTGCTGTTTTGCAATATCAAAAATCCGCTGAAGTTTTTTACCCTCAGATCCGTATCGCATCACATCCGGTTTGGGCCGGATCACCTTGATATCCCCGACCTCATCCAAACCAGCATAGTATCCCGAAACCCAATAGGCGCCTAATGTTCCGGTCATAGCCCCGGAAACAATGGTGGTATGATTCATGTCCGTGGCAGCCGGCATTCCGCATTCCGCATGAGTAAAAGAAACACCTTTCTGTAAATGTCTCTGGATATTGGGACACAGCCAGTCATTTTCTTTTCCCGGTCCATCACCATTGCGGTTCAACGAGAGATACCTGTAATCCAGCGAATCAATAACCAGGAAATATATCTTTGGAACATCCGTGACCTCTGCCTGTAAGCGGACGGTTCCCAGACGTTGTCCGGTTTCAGATCTAGCTGCAACCTGACAAATACAGGTTTCTCCAATCTTCGCCCCTTGCGGCGCGGTTACCGTCACCTGAATTTCCTTGCGTTCTTTTGCGTTAACCAAAACCCGATCTTCGGCAAGCACGGCTTTCCATCCAGCCGGAATACCTTGAATCTGGAGATGAAATATTTGATTCTGCGGCTCCAGGCTCTGTAAATGAAGAACATAGCTGGTCATGAGTCCCGGCTGTACATAGTGCCTTCTGGGATCCAGACCATCCAGGTCATTCAGCGAAAACAAAGGTTCTGAATAAAACGCATGAACCGTTACTTCATCCGTGAATCCTGTTGTGATTGATCTGGCCCGGACCATTATCGGGATATTCGTTTTCCTGACAGCATGCCTTTCCGGGGTTGCTTCCAGCCAGATCTCTTCCGGATATTCCCATTGAAACATCCCGCTGACAGGAGCAACCTTGATCGTCGATATCTCCTTTTCTTTTCCATCCAGAAGCCTTGTTGTCCATCCATCTGGTTTTTCCACTCGAATATCAAACAGATCGGCAATATGACCCAGATTCCCGAGTGATAAACGGTACCGGATGGTTTCTCCAATGGATATTTTCTGAGGCTGGTCTTCAACGTAGGTTTCCGATTTACCCATTCTCCATCGGGGTGCAGCAGTCAGAACCTTTATCCGAAGGAGCAGTTCCTGGGCTTCCTGGTCCCGTTGACCGGATATTTTAAAAATTGCTTCTGTCTTCTCCTCAGCTCCGGCAGGTGCAATAATCCGGCATTCAATTTCCTGACTGTTTTTTTTCAAAACAACCTGTTCCCGGCTCAGCTCAACACGAAACCCCTTGGGGCCGCTTTGCTGGACAGCAGTAAGCATGATCGGGATATTTGAAATGGATATGGGATTCACCGATATCTCAAAGACAGCTTCCCGCTCCTTATCTCCGGGTCCGGCTGCAACGATCCTGGACTTGTGATCTGTATAAAAATCAAAGCTTGCCCGGTCAATTCCGTGGGCTTCAACCGTGCTGTACATCCTTAGGTTATCTCCAGAACTCCCATAGGCAGATCCGGTTGAGGTCAATTTCCCTGCAGCGGTTTCCCCTGCTATCACTGCTGCCGTACACCCCATACCCTTTAAAAAAGTTCGCCTGCCCATTTTGTTCATGCTACCCCCTTCCCGGCTTCATGAAGGACCCACCGGAGTAATCTATAAATATTCGAAATTATAATGACAAATCAAAAATATTTTCTTTCAACAATGATGTAGTTAGTTGTATACAATTATGTTGAAAAACCCCCAATGTCAATATATTTTTCCGATCCAAACGATTTCCAGACCACGTTTTCACAGGCAGAAAAACCAAAAAACCATGATGAAAAACAAATGAATTGCAATTTCAGCCAATAAGCAATATAGTTGCATTACAATTTCAAACATTTCTTGAATCAACTATCTGTATCTTATACAATTTAAATATATTCACCAATATTTGGAAACCTGTTTATGGATTATTGGGTTATGCTTACAATTTAAAAAAGCACACTCCCTGTTTATATTAAAGAGACCAAGCATGAAAAAAGAAACTGTGGTTATTCTGATTTATATTTTTTTTTCAATATGTTATTCAAAATTTGGATTCGCCGGAGACCCGGTGTCCGTGTTTGTCAGCATTCCTCCTCAAAAACTGTTTGTGCAACAAATTGGCAAAGACCTGGTAGATGTTCAGATCATGGTGGAACCGGGAGCAGATCCGCATACCTATGAGCCCAAGCCACAACAAATGGCTGCGATTTCCAAGGCAAAACTCTATTTTGCCATTGGAATCGAATTTGAAACTGCAAAATTACATGCAATTGTTTCAACCAACCCGAAATTACAGGTAATTCACACCGACCATGGAATACAAAAGATACTCATGAGTGGCCATGACCACCAGAAAATTGAGGATCATACCAAAAACCTGCTTGATCCCCACATCTGGCTTTCTCCACCCCTGGTGATGATTCAGGCCCAAACGATCTTGAAAGCGCTGCAAGATATTGACCCGGAAAACAGTTCTGTTTATGAAAAAAACTATAAAACTTTTATTTCAGACCTGAAAAATCTTGATCAGGATCTGAAAATTTTTTTTTCGGGCAAGTCCGGACTAGAGTTTATGGTATTCCATCCATCATGGGGTTATTTTGCCCATGCCTATGGGTTGAAACAGATACCGATTGAGATCGAAGGCAAAACACCGAAGCCGTCTCAGTTGAAAGCGTTAATCAAACACGCAAGAGAAAACCGAATCCAAGTTGTTTTTGCCCAGCCCCAGTTTTCAGCCAAAACTGCAAAACTGGTTGCAAAAGAGATCCACGGAGAAGTTCTATTTATTGATCCTCTGGCAGAAAACTGGTCTGACAATCTGCGCCAGGTAGCAAAAAAAATCATAACTGCTTTAAGGCCATAAAAACATGAATCCTCCAATCGTTGAAATAAAAAACATATCGTTTGCATACAATGGCCAGCCTGTGCTCCAGGATGTAAACTTGGATATCCGGCAGGGGGATTTCATTGCCATGATCGGACCAAACGGCGGTGGTAAAACCACCTTGCTGAAACTGATTCTGGGTCTGCTGAAACCGAACAGAGGAACAATAAGGGTTATGAATGAAGCGACCCAGAAAGCATCCCATCATATCGGATATGTTCCCCAAAATGTAAACATCAACCAGAATTTCCCGATTACCGCAATGGACGTTGTGATGATGGGCAAACTGGACCCCAGACGGCGATGGAAACGACCAACTGCCTCGGATCATCAAGATGCCATGGCGGTGATCGATCGAATGGAGATGGCTCCCTTTGCAAACCGCAAAATCGCAGAACTTTCCGGGGGACAACGGCAACGTATCTTTATTGCCAGGGCACTTGTCACACAGCCACAATTGCTGCTTCTGGATGAGCCCACAGCAAGCATTGACACAAAAGGACAAACCGATTTTTATAAACTGCTCAGAGAACTCAACAAAGATATCACTATATTGGTTGTCAGCCATGATCTCCTGGTGGTTTCTACCTACGCAAAATCAATGGCATGTATGAACAGACGCCTTCATTATCACAACCAGAATGAAATTACAGGGGATATGCTGAAATCCATGTACGCGTGTACCGTGGAGGAAATCTGCCCTGTGGAGCTGATCACGCAGGGTCAATCCTCCAGCCAGGTGGCAAACGAATAAAAAGGATTGTTGTATGATCGAAGCAATGCAATTTGAATTTATGAGAAATGCACTGATTGCCGGATTGCTGGCAAGCATCATCTGTGGAATCATGGGAACCTTTGTGGTTGTCAACAGGATTGTCTTTCTATCCGGCGGTATCGCCCATGCAGCCTATGGAGGCATCGGTCTGGCCTTTTATTTTGGGTGGCCTTTTCTGCTTGGCACCATTGGCTTTTCTCTGGCATCCGCCATGGTCATGGCTGCGATCACCCTTACAGCAAAGCATCGTGCGGATTCGATTATCGGTGTGATCTGGGCTCTTGGGATGGCATTTGGCATCATTCTGATGGACCTGACTCCGGGCTATAATGTGGATCTGATGAGCTATCTGTTCGGCAGTATCCTGAGTGTTCCCCGATCTGATCTATGGATCATGGTTGGCCTGGGATTTCTCATCACAGCACTGGTCGCGATCTATTATCAAAACCTGCTTGCAATGTCGTATGATGAAGAGTTTGCAAGAATTCGGGGCGTTCCTGTAAAAACATTATATTTCCTGTTGATCGGCATGCTGGCCGTTGCCATTGTGCTGGTTATTCAGGTTGTGGGACTGATTCTGGTGATTGCCCTCTTAACCATACCACCGCTCATCATGGAAAAATATGCAAAATCATTGTTCCAGATGATGATCGGTTCCAGCCTTGCCGGTTCGCTGTTTACGATTATCGGGTTGTGGCTTTCCTACACCTGTAATCTTACATCCGGAGCATCCATCATCATGGTATCAGGGATTGCCTATTTCATCTCGTTACTGATCAACCGGATACTCATAATTTTTAAAACCAGATACAAACCGGACGCTGGGAAAATTGAAAACAGTTCTTCCCATTCATTATAAAGGATCATTATGTGCCATCACTGCAATTATCAGGAGTTGTTGACATCTGTAAAACTGGAAACCACTGAAAGCCGGCTCCGGGTTCTGGAAGTGGTCGGTAACAACAGCTTCCCTTTGTCTGCCGGTGACATTTACAAAACCCTGGAGCGAAGTGTTTCAATAAACCGCGTAACCGTGTATCGGATTCTTGACCTGCTGGTAGATCACGGCATTGTCGAACGGCTGAGTACAGGCGGCAGATCAGCCTATTTCGGTCTGGCCCCCAATGACTACCATCAGCCGCATCCGCATTTCTATTGCAAACAATGCGGACAAATGGACTGCCTGAATCCGGACAGCCTGACAGTTAAAGTCGAATCGTTATCAAAGACCTTTCCCGGCCGAATCGACAAGGTGGAAATCCGCGTGGATGGGATCTGCAAAAACTGTTTAAAGCAGAATTGATTTACCGATGTATCAGGCAAAGTAATATCTGTTTTCCGTCATACCGGACCTGATCCGGTATCCAGCAACTCTCTGACGCGTTTCTGCAAACGGTCATACTCATCTTCCAGATCCAGCAGATCCATCATGACCGGTGGTTTGACGGAGTGGGCGGGTAGTCTTTTCTTGGTTTCCTGAATTTCCGCATCAAGCTGCTGAATCCTTTTTTCAAGGTACTCCAAGGTTTCCATGGTATTCCTCCTGCAATTAATGCGTGTTGCATGATTCCGGATTTCAGCCGGATTGACATGGAAAATACCTCTTTTCTTTCTATCAGTCCTTGATTCAGGTCAAAAAGGTTATTTGATCTTTGTCAGTCATTTACGGTAGTGAAAAATTCTTCCCCCCAGAAACCCGATATGCAAACCATCATCCGATGTCCGCCCAAAGTTTTAACCTATCCCGTGACCAGCGAAGGTATTTCATCAATTCATAATTGACTTTTTCAAGATCAAATTTCTCACTCTCAAAAGCATTTTCATATTCGGGAAATCCGGCATACCAACCTGCAAAGTGCTCATACTCTTCATGCTCAGGATCTGCAATCACTTCACAAAAATGATAATATCCCGGAACACTGCCCACGTCCTCGGGCGGGCAGGCTCTTTCCCCTTCCAGACACATCACCGGAGCCTGAAGATCCGGATTGAAATAGCGACTGTCTTCGATAAGGATCTCATGTTCCCAATAATCACCAAAGTCATAAAGATAGTTGAATTTCCGGCCTTTCTGTTTTATCAAATCCAACAGGTGATACCCGCCGTCATCATAACCATCCTCTTTGATTTCAGGAAATTCCGTATATTTTTTATTTCCGATGGTAAATTGATGTAGATGGTAATCCGTCCAGCCCATCACGATTTGAATCACATCATGCAGACGGTCCATGGTGATGCTTGCCGGAACCACAAACCGCCGCCAGATTTCAGGTTTTATTTCCAAAAGTTTGATTTTCAGGAGGTAAAGGCGTTCGTTCATAATCATTCCTCAAGGTTTCATTTTAAAAAGTCCTGCCTGCTGACATGCCTCCAGAAAGGGCTTTTTGAGAAAGTTATCATTGGTGTGGTTTACCGTATTTTTTAACTCATTCACCCCTTCCGAAAACCTTACGGCCTTTACCGGTCAAGCGATATTTCTGCAACCGGCTGTTGGGTTTCTCGGGGATTGTCATTTCAATATACCCTTTTTCCAAAGCATGTGTCAGATATTCTCTGCTGAAATGCATTCGGTCTTTTAGACCCAGCTTTGCCATTATCTCACTCCGTGTCATTTCACCCTGAAGAATTTCAAGGAGTCGTACGACTTGCGGGGTGACTTGCGGGGTGACTTGCGGGGTCGTTTCCTCCCTGGTTTCCTCAGACGCTTCCGTGACAACTTAGAAAGTCGGTCTTGGAAACTCCAGGGTAAACATGGTGTTGTATTGAATATGAACCTCAGGACAATTTTCTTTTGTCAGTGCCGCATGAATGCGCTCGATACCGGAACCCATTTTTTCAATGTAATCGCAAGGATTTCTTTCTGACGGGTGCTTTTGCGGGTGATCTCCCAACGAAGTTGCAGGTGTTTTTTTAAAAACAGCAACGCATCTTCCACATTTTCCAGCAGATTTCCGGTAAGTTCCTTTCGGTCAAGGATGTAGGCTT
Source organism: Desulfobacterium sp. (assembly GCA_013824585.1). Lineage (GTDB taxonomy): Bacteria > Desulfobacterota > Desulfobacteria > Desulfobacterales > SURF-7 > QZKS01. The sequence continues at coordinate 8,244 of PNOB01000188.1, forward strand.
TATTGGTGCCTTTAAACAACGCACAAACCACACTGACATGAAACAATCGTAAAGTGGGTTCCTTTGCAAAAAAAAGAATACCGGTCTGGTTGAGATAAAACGGCCCGTCTTTATAATCTCCGGCACCCAGGTTGAGAAGCAGGTTTGCCGTATCTGATTTGGGAGTGATGTTTGCCAGTTGCAAAAAATGGTTCAGACGGTTTTTATCAAGGGCCTCTTCCCAATTCAAATCCAGCCGTAGTTGGGCATCAAAACGA
>PNOB01000189.1 GCA_013824585.1 Desulfobacterium sp.
TTCCGCGGGAAACCCAAAGCCGATCTTGAAGCCATCCATAAACTGCTGGTCAGCCTGTCTGATCTTGTTATCGATCATCCGGAAATCAGAGAGCTGGATATCAACCCGCTTCTGGTTTATTCCGAAGGGAAAGGAGCGACCGTTGCGGATGTCCGGATTATTTTAAGTGCGCCGGGCTCTGAGGAGTGATGGTGATTCCAGAAATTCCGAATATGGATACCCTGTTTCCGGTCATACTGTCCGTGCCGCCGGAAAAACGACTGCTCAAAGGACGGGAAAAAGTCCTTTTTCTGAGTCAATATGCAAGGACTGCTGCGGAACAGTCTGCGAAAAAAGCCGGTATCAGCCTTGCTGAATTTCCAAAAAATGAAAAAGGAACTCCCCTGCCCTTCCTTGGATATCACTGGTCTGTCAGCCATAAGCCAGAATATGTGGCAGGAGTGGTATCCCTGAAAAAAATCGGAATCGATATTGAAAAAATACGGCCTTACTCAACCGGCCTTGAAAAAAAAGTGGCGGATGAAAACGAATGGGCGCTCTATCCATATGATCGGTCCGAGCTGCTTTTCCGATACTGGACAGCCAAAGAGGCTGTTCTGAAAACAATGGGAATCGGTCTTGCCGGACTCTCCTCGTGTAAAATCAGAAAAAACAATTCAAAAAATCATATGACTGTCCATTTTCAGGATCATGATTATCAGATCGAGCATATTGCATTTGACAATCATGTTGCTGCCATTGTGACAGACGATAACACCCGTATTGAATGGATATTGGATAATCCAGGAGAAACAGCACCATGACCCCCACAAAAAACAGCAGACAAATTGAAGCATACGCAGGGTTCGAACAAGGCCCCATCCGGCCTCCCAGTGAGGCGAACAGCCTCTTGATCCGGGTTACCCGAAACTGCCCCTGGAATCGATGTGCCTTCTGCCCGGTTTACAAGGGAAGCCAATTTTCCCTCCGCCCGGTAGAACATGTGATGAAAGACATCGACCAGGTGCATCAAAGTGTTACCCTTCTGAAAGAACTCGGAAACAAAACAGGATACGTGGAATCATCGGATATCAGCAAGGCAATGCAGGGTATGAACCCCGGTGAAATGCAGGCATTTCATGCTGCACTCAACTGGATCAACTCCGGCATGGAATCCATCTTTCTTCAGGATGCCAACAGCCTGATCATAAAACCTCAGGACCTCACCCAAATACTCCAGTATCTGAAAAACCGGTTTCCATGGGTAAAACGGATTACATCCTATGCAAGATCCCATACCATTGCCCGTATCCAGGATGAAGATATGAAGAATTTTTCCAGAGCCGGATTAAACCGTATCCATATTGGTCTTGAATCCGGTGCGGATTCGGTTTTAAAAATGGTTCAAAAGGGTGCCACGCAGGAAATCCATATCAAAGCCGGGATCAAGGTGAAAAATGCCGGAATCCAGCTTTCCGAGTATGTCATGCCGGGCCTGGGCGGAAAAAAACTTTCCAGAATTCATGCAATTGAAACCGCTGAAACACTGAACCGGATCAATCCGGAGTTTATCCGGCTTCGCACGCTGGCTATTCCCAATCATGTGGAGTTGTATGATGCGTATGAAAAAGGAAGCTTTGAAAAATGCACGGATATTATGATGGCAGAGGAAATCCAATTGTTCCTCCAGACCCTCTCTGGGATCACCAGTACCATCAAAAGTGACCATATCCTGAATCTGTTTGAAGAGATTGAAGGGCGTCTTCCGGAAGAAAAAGAAAAAATGCTGAGTGTGCTTCATGAATTTCTGGGCATGACTCCTGAACGACAAATGATCTATCAGGTCGGCAGAAGATTGGGGCAATTTTCCCGGCTCAAAGATCTTGAGAACAGTATGGCATATTCCCGGACCGAGCAGACCTGCAAACGAATGGGTGTCACTCCTGACAACGTGGATGCCATGATTGATGAGATGATGAAGCGTTTTATATAACTTGCTAATTTTTCTTTTGAAACCGAACCATAATCGTGTTAGGTTCCATCAACCAGGTCGATCATCATCACAAATTCGAAACACAGATCATCAATAGTATAACAGAAAAAAGGAATCCTCTATGGGGAAACCCAAACTGAAAAAACTGCATATCCGGCAGGAGTGGTGCAAAGGATGTGGAATCTGCATCCATTTCTGTCCAAAAAAAGTACTGGAACTGGATGACAAGGATAAAGCCTTTGCAGCCCGTCCTCAGGACTGCATATGCTGCAAACTCTGCGAACTGAGGTGCCCGGATCTTGCCATTGATGTTGAGGCAGAAGATGAATAGAGCATGAAATACAAACCTCCTGATTCTCTCAAGGATCATTGACATGAAAAACCAAATCAAATTTGTCCAGGGAAATGAAGCGTGTGTGGAGGCGGCGTTATATGCCGGACTTGATTTTTTTGCCGGATACCCCATCACTCCTTCAACCGAAATTGCAGAACACATGGCGGTTCGGCTTCCACAGATTGGAGGAAGATTTCTTCAAATGGAAGATGAGATTGCCTCACTTTGTGCGATCATCGGAGCTTCCCTGACCGGAAATAAAGTGATGACCGCCACCAGTGGGCCGGGATTCTCTTTGATGCAGGAAGCACTGGGTTATGCAATCATGACGGAAATTCCCTGTGTAATCGTGAACGTTCAGAGAGGCGGTCCATCTACCGGACTGCCAACCCATGCCAGCCAAGGAGATATTAACCAGGCACGATGGGGAACCCATGGTGATCATGCCATTATCGCTCTTACCGCTTCCAATCACCAGGATCTGTTTGATATCACAGTCGAAGCTTTCAATCTTGCGGAAACCTATCGAACACCGGTTATTCTGATGCTGGATGAAATCACCGGTCATATGCGGGAAAGGCTCCATATCCCCAAGCCCGGAAAAATTCCGATTGTGAGCCGGCTTAAAACCTCTGTTAAACAAGGTGTGGATTATCATCCATACCTCCCCAGGGAAGATGGCCGCCTTCCCATGTCTGATTTCGGAGGGATTCACCGGTATAATGTAACCGGGCTGTTTCATGACATGTGGGGATTTCCCACGGATAATCCCCAGATCGTTCACGGGCTTCTCCGCCACCTTCTGGATAAAATCGGCAACAATGTTCACCTGATTGCAAAATACAAAGAATATTATCTGGAAGATGCCACAACCATCCTGGTTTCCTATGGATCATCTGCCCGGTCTGCGCTTCATCTGGTAAACAACAGAAGAAACCGCGGAGAAAGACTGGGACTTCTGGAACTGCAAACCCTCTGGCCGTTTCCGTATGGAATTGTCCGGGAAAAATGTGCCAATGCCAGACATGTCCTAGTTGTTGAAATGAATATGGGCCAGATCCTCCGGGAGGTAAAAATCGCGGTTGAGGACCCGGAGAAAGTCTTTCTGGCCAACCGGATTGATGGGATGTTTATCACCCCTACGGATATCCGGAATATCCTCCGATTGATTCAGGGAAAGGGGGTCTGAAATGGCGATCAAAGATTATCTGCGGGAACGTTTTTTCCCTCACATGTGGTGTCCGGGATGCGGGCATGGTACGGTTTTAAACTGTATGCTCCGGGCCATTGAGAACCTTGCACTGGAGAAAAATGATATTGTCATGGTTTCCGGTATTGGATGCTCTGCCCGCATATCCGGGTATGTCGACTTTCATACGCTTCACACCATTCATGGTCGTGCGCTGGCCTTTGCTACCGGCGTAAAAATGAGCCGCCCGGATCTGAATCTCATTGTACCCATGGGAGACGGCGATGCTCTGGCGATCGGAGGAAATCATTTCATCCATGCAGCCAGGCGGAATATCGATATCACAGCCATCATCATGAACAACCGGATCTATGGAATGACGGGCGGACAGTTCTCTCCGCTCACCGGTTATGGGAAGCTGGCCACCACAGCACCCTATACCAATATTGACCATGCCTTTGATACGGTTTCACTGGCCATCGCTGCAGGAGCCAGCTTTGTTGCCAGAACCACGACCTATCATGCCAGGCAGATGACCGATATCATACAAAAAGCCATTCAGCATAAAGGTTTTTCCGTGGTAGAAGTACTGACCCAGTGCCCCACCTATTTTGGACGAAAAAACAAGGAGGGCAGCGCCGCAGAAATGATGGAAAATTATAAAAACATCACCACCCCGATTGGTTCAAAAAAAAGCCAGGAAAACCCGGAGCTTATTGAACGCGGTATTTTTGTTGAAAAAGAGATGCCGGAGTACTGCAGTGAGTATAAAAAAATCATTCAAAAGGCTGTAAAAGGAAAATAGGTATGGAAAAATGCAGAATCGTCATGTCGGGTTCCGGTGGCCAGGGGGTTATCACGGCATCGGTAATCCTTGCAGAGGCGGCTGTCATATTCGAAGGGCTGATTGCTGTGCAATCCCAGGCTTATGGCCCGGAAGCCAGGGGAGGAGCTGCACGGTCCGATGTCATCATTTCCGACTCCGAGATCCACTTCCCCAAGGTGACCCAGCCCAACGTGCTGGTATGTCTTACGCAAACGGCGTATAATAAATTCTTTCCCATCATCCGCCCGGGCGGATTGCTTCTCACTGATACACGATATGTGACCACCGAACGAAAAGTGGATGCAAAGCAGATCGAACTGCCCATGTACAATCAGGTTATGGAAAAAATCGGGAACCCGGTTGTTCTCAATATCTGCATGCTCGGAGCATTGATCAGCCTTCGAAATATCGTCAAGCCGGAATCCATCCTGAAGATACTTGAAGAAAGACTGCCGGCCAACTCGATTCAAATGAACCGGAACGCCCTTGAACTGGGGATTTCCCTTGGAGAAAATTTAAAATAACCCAATCTTTCAATCAACATCACGGGGGGATCTATATCCATATCCCCTTTTGTATCCGGAAATGCCTGTACTGCGATTTCTATTCCATTACAGACCTGTCCATTTCCGATGATTTTCTTCATGCGGTTCAGACGGAAATCCGGCTCCGGAACAAAACAGACTTATCCTTTGATACCATCTATATCGGCGGCGGAACACCTTCCTCGCTAAAACCTTCCAAAATCCGGACAATCCTTGAAACCGTCCTTGCCTCTTTTATCATACTTCCGGGTGCGGAAATCACCCTGGAGATCAACCCTGGAACCGTTGATTTATCCGACCTGAAAGAATACCGGGGAATGGGAATCAACCGGTTGAGCATCGGTATTCAGTCTTTTTCAGAGAGCCGGCTCAGGTTTCTGGGAAGGATTCATTCGGCTGAGGATTCAAAAAATGCCATCCATGCTGCACGCAGCGCAAACTTCTCCAATATCAGCCTGGATCTGATCTTTGGTCTTCCGGACCAGACCGGAGCATCATGGATAAAGGATCTTCAGCAGGCGCTTCTGTTTTCTCCGGAACATCTGTCGTGCTATATCCTGACGTATGAACCGGATACGCCTCTTGATCAGAAACGCCGAAAATGCCTGTTTTCGCCCCTTGATGACCGGAAAACAGGAGAACTGTTTTCAATCACCCAAAAATTTCTGGCTCAGCATGGATATATGCAATATGAAATCGCCAATTATGCCCGATCCATTGACCTGTATTCGAGGCATAACCGGAAATACTGGCAATTTCATCCCTATATCGGGATCGGCCCCTCTGCCCATTCCTATTCAAATCATGTCCGATCCTGGAACCATCGATCGGTTGCAAAATATATCGAGAATCTCGGACAGCAGAAACTGCCGCTGGAGAATACCGAGATTCTGAACAGAGAGCAGCAGATCATTGAGTTCATCTATCTTGGCCTGCGTCAGACAGAGGGCCTTTCCATGGATGAGTTTTACCAGCGCTTCGGCAAACGATTTGACACTGTCTTTTCCAGCACCATAAAAATCTTACAAAACCGGCAGATGCTTCAAACCAAAAAGGATCGCTGTTTCCTGACACCATCTGGCATGCTTTTTCTGGACAGCATCGCCGATATGTTCCTCAATCATGATATTTCATGACCTGCACGGAATCATGTTGATAGCGTTTTGATCAGCACTTCAATATAATAACGGGCATGACTGATGTGAGCCGCCATATTGGCACGGTGATTGGCGAAAATACTGCCCAGATTGCTGTCCAGAATGATGACCGGCGAAATATGAATCGCATGCTCACAGGATTCAATGGCATATCGAAGTTCTTTCAGACAGTTTCTCCGATCAAGGGTTGAATAAAAATCTTTCTCTATGCCTTCCAGAATTGGAATCAAGGTTTGGGCAACCCCCTTGGCATAAAAGAAATAATTATCTGCCTTGAAAAAGCTGACCTTGCCTCCATCCTCTTCCCGCATTTTAACAAGATTCTCATCACAGCTTCCCAGAAGATTCTCATACTCCCGCAGAAGCGGAATCAGGTTGTCCGCCCTTGTGAAAAATCGGGCTTCCTTCTTCTTCAATTTCTCTGCATATTTTTTCAGATCTTCCAGACCTTCCTTATATCTTCCTTCTGAAGACGGGAATATCAAGCTTTCCGCTTCGATGACAAAACAGGTGCTTCTTGCATTTTCCAGATTCTTATCAAAAGAAGAAGCTGCACCGGTTCGGGAAATGTTTTCCGTCAGTTTTTCAACCGTACGTCTTGTTACCTCAATCACCCCCAACTGAAAATTATTGACATTATCGGTTACGAAACTGAAAATATCGTTCGGCCGCCACCCCCAGAACCGATCCGACAATTCATAGCGAAGAGGCCCCATCGTTGCTTCAACAAATGAAACACCTGTGGGAATCTCACCGGACATATCCTTTTCTGTTGAAACAGAATATTGTTGTTCTGTTTTCTTGGAATCTACAGCCTTCTCTCCATGTCCTCCTGTTTTGATTTCTGTAGAAGTACCCGGAACTTTTTTATCAGAGAGCTTTTGATAGTCCGCAGTATCCTGGACTGATACCTCTTTTCCGGCAGCATCATGGGTCAAAGCCTCTGAAGAAGCTTGATCCTCTGTAACTTTTTTTAAATCATCCAGCTTGGGAAAAAAACCCAGAATCAAACCACTCACAAAAATAACAACCACAAGAAGTAAAATCCCGACAATGACCTGCTTTGTGGCAAAACCACCGATTCCAATTGTGCCTGCCCTTTCCCGATCCATGTTTCCTTGATTTTCCATAATCACTCCATGCGGTTATTGGTGTTGATTAGTAAAATATACCTTACCCATTTCTTAATCTACGGGTGTCTCCTACCCGTATGGTTACATTCTTTGAATCAAAATATTCAATCAGCGGAATAAGATATTTTCTGGATACGCCTGCAATCTCCTTGAATTCCGGTGTTGTCAGTTCATCCTTGGTCTTAAAAAAATCCACCAGCCTTTTCTTTAAATCCTCTATCGCCTGTTTTGAAAAAAACAAATCCTCTTTTACTTTCGTGATCTTTCCCTGTTCTACCAGGAGCATGAGAACATCTTTGGCTACGGAAGAATGGATATTCAATGTTTCACTTAAATCCTTAAAATAGGGCGGTGTCAATCCGTCTTTCTGATAAACAGCCAGTATCCTCCGGCTCATATCTTCCTGATCAATTTTCATGGAGACGGTAAAAGAAAAAAGCCGAACCAAATCCTCTTCCAGAATAATGTTGTCGGACTTCTTCATATGATTCAGCAACAGGGTAAACAGCTTTCCATCCATGGAAGATGGAAGCTTTGATTTCAGCTCTTCTTTAGACATCCCGGCTTTCAATGGATTTTTTTCATGATAGTTTTTAAGCTGTTGAATAGTTTCCGCAACCAAACTGTCGATGTTGTCCCGATGAATAAAAACCCGGTTTTCCTTGTCGATCTGAACCAGTACCCTGCTGGCCAGAAGGATTGAAATTGCATTCTGAAGCTGTTTCTCCGGCAGATTGGTCATCAGTTTCAGATCGCTGAACAATGCGCCTGCATATCCGGACTGCTTTACATGAAAACCAATCACATCTCCCGGATCGCTGTCAGCAAGACCCGTAAGGCCCGTAACAATCTCCTCCCTGAACCGTTTATGTTTCTCTGGAATCGGATTCAGGATATGTCCGCCACCGATCGTTCGTACCGGAGAATAGCTCCGGATCACAAACCGGTCATCCTTGACAAGCGTAACCGGTGTATCCAGCCGGATCTGGCCGACGATTGAATCTCCCGGCATCAGTTCTTCCCGGTCTAGAAGGATCAGATTGCCCATAATCTCGCTGGTTCCGGAATGAAACCGCACCCGGGTACGGTTTTTCATGGGTTTGTCATTGCTTTGAAGAAAATTCAGTTGAATGTCGACCATATAACTGGATTTTAAACTGCCCGGAAGTGCCAGAACATCACCGCGATCGACAGCCGCCTTGTCCAGGCCTTGAAAATTGATTGCCGTGCGCATTCCGGACTCCGCCCTCTCCACGCTCTGATTGTGAACCTGAATACCCCGTATCTTGGACGTAACACCACTTGGATATACCATAATG
>PNOB01000190.1 GCA_013824585.1 Desulfobacterium sp.
AGTAAAGCGTAACACTATCCAGTATTTTCAGTTCTTTTCTGGACATCGGCTTTCGCCGGTGTGACGCTTTTCAATCGTTTTGAAATTGGCTCACATTAATGAAATCTGATAAGCGCATCATGGTTTTTCTTTTCCGGCAATTTTCACCCATGCATCCTTTAATGTTACGGTGCGGTTAAAAACCGGGTGATCTTTGGAACTGTCAGCGTCCTTACAGAAATAACCAAGTCTTTCAAACTGGAAGGAATAGCCCGGGGCTGCATCAGCAAGTCCGGGTTCAATTTTGCAATCTATAAGGACTTCCAGGGAATCTGGATTGATGAAATCGGTAAAATGAGAGCCGTTGGTTCCCTCATCCGGATTTTCTTTATTGAACAGACGGTCATACAGCCGTACTTCGGCGTTCATGGCATGGGCAGCAGACACCCAGTGGAGCGTTGTCTTTACTTTTCTGCCATCCGGAGAATCGCCGCCGCGTGTTGCAGGATCATATGTGCAATGAACCTCAACAATCTCGCCGGTTGTTTTGTCTTTTACAACATGGGTGCAGGTAATGAAATAGGCATAACGCAACCGGACTTCGCGTCCGGGTGAAAGCCGGAAAAATTTTTTCGGAGGTTCTTCCAGAAAGTCATCTTTTTCAATATAGATTTCCCTGGAAAAGGGAATGGCTCGGGAACCCATATCCGGGTTGTTTGGATGAAGCGGGGCATTCAGTTCCTCTGTCTGGTTTTCCGGATAATTATCAATCACAACCTTCAAGGGGCGAAGCACTCCCAGATGCCGGGGGGCCTTTTCGTTCAGGTCTTCCCGGATGCTGAATTCCAGAAGAGCCACATCCACCATGCTGTCCCTTCTGGCCATGCCGATTCGTTCACAGAAATTTCTGATGGATAAGGGGGTGTATCCCCGTCTGCGGATTCCGGCGATGGTCGGCATCCTTGGGTCATCCCAGCCGGAAACAAAATTTTGTTCCACCAGCACTTGCAGCTTTCTTTTGCTCATCACGGTGTAACTCAGATTCAGACGCGCGAATTCAATCTGCTGCGGATGGCATGGGACATCCAGTTGATCCAGTATCCAGTCATAGAGCGGTCGATGGTCCTCAAACTCGAGAGTACACAGAGAATGGGTGATTCCTTCGATAGAGTCCGACAGACAATGGGCAAAATCATACATCGGATAAATCGGCCATGCATCTCCTGTGCGGTTGTGTGTGACGTGCTTGATACGATAAATCGCAGGGTCACGCATGTTCATATTCGGGGAAGCCATATCGATTTTTGCCCGTAAAACATGCGCTCCTTCAGGGTATTCACCGTTTTTCATACGCTCAAACAGATCCAGGTTCTCATCAATGGAACGGTTTCGGTATGGGCTGTCTTTTCCAGGTTCCTGCAAGGTTCCCCTGTATGCCCTTGTATCTTCCGGGCTGAGACTGCAAACATAGGCCTTGCCTTTTTTTATCAATTCAACCGCAAATGCATAGAGCTGGTCAAAGTAGTCGGATGCATGATAAAGCCGGTCCTGCCAATCAAAACCAAGCCAGCGGACATCGAACTTGATGGCCTCCATGTATTCAATTTCCTCTTTGCTCGGATTGGTATCGTCAAACCGAAGATTGCATGTTCCTCCTTTATATTCCTGTGCGATGCCAAAATTGAGGCAGATCGATTTGGCGTGTCCGATATGAAGATATCCGTTCGGCTCGGGAGGAAACCTTGTGGCGACCTTGCCGTTGTATTTGTTATTTTGAACATCTTCCGAGATAATGGTTTTGATGAAGTTTGAAGGAGTTGATGGAGCTTCTGTATTCATTTTTTTTACCTTTACTATATTTTTATCAGAATGTAATGGCAGTGGATTTGTTCTCCAAGAGGCATACAAAATATCATAGAAATATGTAAAAAGAAAACCCTGTTTGCATGGTTGTTCATTGAGAATGGATTTTTGAATTCTGGGTGCTGGCTGAAAATAAAGGCTTTGTGTTTTCCGGAAGGGTATCATGGGAAAAAGTTTTTCTATCTGAAATGGGTACTTCAATCAATACCCGTGTGCCGGAGCCTAATTTCGACTGGATATCCAGATTCCCGTTCAGTAACATGACGCGTTCTTCCATGCTTCTCAACCCCATATGTTTCCGGTTCACTTCTGCGGTATTGTGTTTTTTGGCATCAAAGCCAGTTCCATTATCGGTTATCCGAAGAAGCAGGTTGGGAAATGATGCCACCATGTTGATTCTGACCCGGGTTGCCTTAGCGTGTTTCCGTATATTATTCAGGGCTTCCTGTATGAGTCTGTATAGGTGGATCTCCATATCCGCCTCCAGTTTGAGGTTGTCAACACCTGCTGAATGAAAATCAATGGGGATATTTTCTGTTTCAGAGAATTCTTCGCAATACCGGAAAACCGTTTTTACCAGACCCATTTGATCAAGTATCGGCGGCCTCAGATCATAGGCAATATCCCGGATATTCCGTATTGTTTTTTGAAGCATTCCGGAGAGCCTTGCAGTTCTTGATCGGATTTCATCCGGAACAGCAGGGTGCGGATCGAACAACGTCTCGCAGATAATCCGTGATGTAGACAGATCCTGGGCAACACGATCATGAAGATCACGTGCAATCCTTTTTCTTTCATTTTCCTGGGCTTTGATTAAATCATAGGTGAGGTTGTGAATTCTGACCTCAGCCTGTTTTTTATCGGTGATGTCATGGGCATAAATGGCCAGTTTCTCGATAGTGGTATCTTCTCCAAAAACAGGAAAGATCCGGACCTCAAAGATTTTATCTTCCAGCATTTCCTCAAAACGGGCAGGATCTCCTGACTGGATGACCTGATCCAGTCTCTTTTTCAAAGATCGGGCGGTTTTGGGGGTGAAAAAATTATATAAAGAGTTTTTTGAAAACTCACTGATATTGGTATTGAACCGTTTTGCAGCTGTCTCGTTGATGGATAAAATCAAGCCATCGGGTGAAATCAGAAAGGCGATATCAATGGTCGCATTCAGCAATGCCCGGGTCATTTCATCGCTTTTGCGGAGAGATTCTTCAGCCATGGCACGGGCTTTAATCTCCTGCTTTAACAGAAGGTTCGCCTCTTCCAGTTCATGGGTTCTGTCTTCAACCCTTTGTTCGAGGGTAGTCCTTGCCTTTTGTAACTCGATTTCCACCTGGTGTCTTTTCTCCAGTTCTGCGGCCAGTGTTTGATTGAGCTTGTTGAAACGGAAAGAAAGACAGTAGGATCGAAGCAATGTGGTTATCGAGGTAAACAGCTTCTGGGATGTCAGTTCAACTTTGGATTTGTAATCATTGATGCCATATTCCGCAGTGATTGTGTTTTCAGGTGCATATCCTGGATGACCGGTTCGCAGGATAATCTGAATCAGCCGGTTGTTTAATTCCTCCCGAATGTATTTCACCACATCCAGCCCTGCATTATCTTTTTCCATTACCACATCCAGCAGGAGAATTGCCGTATCCGGGTGCTGATGAAGAAGTTTTTTGGTCTCCTCACCGGAATAGGCGCTTAGGAAACAGAGTTTTTTCCCTTCGAATGAATAATTCTGGAGAACCATCCGGGTTACTTGATGGGTTTCTGTTTCATCATCCGCAATGATGACTTTCCATGCATTGCCGGTGTAAGGAAGCTCACAGGACAGATCCAGAAATGCCTGTGCTGTTTCGGATTGAGGAAAAGAGTTCCGGCTATCCATCGGGTGTCCTGTGTAACGGTTGAAAGATGCTTTTCAAATGCGCTGTTTTTATCAGACCGGAATTACAGAGTCAAAATATCCTTTTCAAATTCGAGTGTGGCAAAATGGTCTGCAATGGTTTCTTCCCTACGGATCAGTTCAACATCACCATCCTGCCTGAGAAGCAGTTCCTTGGGTCGCAGTTTACCATTGTAATTAAAACCCATTGCATGGCCATGGGCTCCGGTATCATGGATAATGAGGAGATCTCCGGTGTGAATATCCGGAAGGGTCCTCTGGATAGCAAACTTGTCATTATTCTCACACAAAGATCCGACCACATCCGCGATCATTGATTTTTCGGCAGTCTCTTTTCCGAAAACCGTAATTTCATGGTGTGCACCATATAAAGCAGGACGCATGAGTGCGGACATGCATGCATCAACGCCAATATACTTCCGGTATGTATTTTTTTCATTGATGGCCGTTACCACCAGCGCACCATGGGGTCCGGTCATGTATCGGCCACTCTCAATATACAGTTTCGGCATATAGCCGTTTTTATCTTTAAACCGTGCAAATGCCTGTGTGATTTCAGACGCCATTCTGATCATGTCAAGAGGTGCATCTTCCGGTCTATAGGGAATTCCAAACCCGCCACCGATGTTAATGAACTCAAATTGGATAGAAAGTTCCCTGGATATGGATTCTGCCAGTTCGAGAAGCATGATGGCTGTCGCAACCATATAGACATAGTTCAGTTCGTTGGATGCCAGCATGGTATGAAGCCCAAAGCGTTTTGAACCAAGGTTTCGCATGGTCTGATACGCTTCCACAATCTGGTCATGATGAACACCATATTTTGCTTCTTCAGGATTGCCGATAATTGAATTTCCAGTTCTGCGCGAGCCTGGATTATATCGAAAGCATATCTGTTCCGGGATTTCGGTCAGTTTTGCAATCAGTGTAATATCATCCAGGTTCAGGATGCTGCCGCCATCCTTACAGGCAAAAAGAAATTCCTCGCGGCTGGTGTTGTTGGATGTGAACATGAGTTCTTCCCCTGTGGCTCCGGTATTCCGGCTGAGGATCAGTTCTGCTATTGAACTGCAGTCAAATCCAAATCCTATGCTTTTCATGATTTTCAGAATTTCCGGATTGGGAAGGGCTTTCACGGCATAGTATTCCCGGAATCCGGGAATACCTGAAAAATGCTGGATCAGGCGTTGACCGGTTTCCCGGATTCCGATCTCGTCATATATGTGAAAGGGGGTTCCATAATGTTCGACGATCCTTGGCAGGATCCGGGAAAGGCGGTTATAAAATGAATGGCTGATGGGCATGGTGTTTCTCCTTCAAACAAGAATCAATTGGAATCCATAAATGCAGAGTGTTTATCCTCAAGGGGTATGCGTGACGTTTCTTTTAAGGTTGTCAGAACGATATTGGTACGGACCGAATGAACAGATTGGATCGTCAGGATCTTTTTTTCCAGAAAGTCCTTCAGATCGCTTGTATCCGCAACCCTGACCTTGATCAGATAGCCATCAACACCTGCAACAAAATGGACTTCCTGTACCTCTGGAATTTTGGACAGGGCCTGGCCAACCTTGGTCTGGTCTGCCTTCATATCGGCCTGCACATAGATAAATGCCATAAGGCTTCTGTTAAAGCGTTTTGGATTCAGCCGGACCTCATACCCGTCAATGATTCCCTGTTTTTCGAATTTTCGAATTCGCTCCAGAACAGCCGAAGGAGCCATGCCGACCTGTCTGGCAACCTCAACATTGGGGATCCTTGCCTTGTCCTGGAGGATGGTGAGTATTTTTAAGCCTGTTTCATCTATCATTCTGATAATCTCCTTTTAAACAGACCATAATGCAGTATTAATTGTTTTTCAAGAATAAAATTTATATTTTTTAATAAAAAAGAGAATTATATTCTAAGCCAGGTGTTGCTTTGGAAGACAGGCAACAATGGCAACCCATTTTTCCTTTTCCCGGCATTCCAGTACATCGAGTCCGATGGATTGCATTTTGGTTATGACTGTTTGGGCGTTCTCCTCTATGATTCCAGAGCAGATCAGAATTCCATCCTCTTTCATGACTTGTTTAACGTGATTGAGAAGCGTAAGAATTACCTCAGAAAGGATGTTGGCGGTGATTACCTGGAACGGCTGGTCAATGGTATCGATCAGGTTGCCGTGTGTCAAATGAAAGTCTGACTTTCTGATTTTATTCAGGACCAGATTTTCTTCAGCAATCTTGACGGCAATGCTGTCATTATCGATCCCCCATACTTGTTTTGCACCCAGCCTGGCTGCTGCAACCATCAGGATACCGGAGCCTGTTCCGATATCCAGAAAGGTATCACCAGGCTTCAGGTATTTCTCAATCATCTGGATGCATAAAGCAGTAGTGGGGTGAGTGCCTGTCCCAAAAGCCATCCCCGGATCAATTTCAATAATGAGTTCCCGGCCTGTTGATTTGTATTCCCGCCAGGTTGGTTTGACAACAATCGTATCGGTTATTTTTTCCGGCCAGAAATATTCTTTCCAGGATTCAGCCCAATCCTCCTCGTCCATTTCCCGAAACAGCACTTTGGATAAAATTTCATTTTGTTTCTCCAGCAAGGAAAGTTTTTCCATTAGATCGTTTTTTCTGGAATCCGGCAGTTCTTCGGCAGGGAAAAAACCAGATACGGAATAATGGGCTGGCTGCGCAACCGCATTGTCACCCCAGCCCTCTTCCGGATTCATACCGGGTTCTTCCAGACTGACCCCTTTCAGGCCAAATTCATAAAAGATCATGGAGATCAAATCTGCGGCCAGTTCCGGGGCAGAGGATTCAAAAATCACTTTTGCTTCGATCCATTTCATGGGCTTGTTCTCTTTTTGGATGTACCGTGAATGGTAACACTATTCACAGATACAAAGGTTATGGTTGTTTTTTCCGGATGGAACAGAAAAAATCTCCTTTTGTCGCAGGCCTGCTTTTAGCACAGTTCCTGAGAAAGATAAAACCTGAATTTGAGTGACAATGGTCAATCACATGTTGAGTTCGTTTTGATTTTTGATATAAAGATCAGTATCAAACTAGAGAGGGGCTGGATCATGTCCGATTATAAAAAGAAAGTATCAGGTGCGGCCGGATTCATCCGGTCGAAACTGCATGATTCTCCGGAAATAGCGATCATCACGGGTACCGGGCTTGGAGAGATCGCATCTTCCATTGAAAATCCGGATTCCATATCCTATCGGGAGATACCTGGTTTCACTGTGTCCACGGTGGAAAGCCATCCGGGAAGGCTGATCTGGGGGAAACTTGGCGGAAAGCCGGTTCTCATCCTGCAAGGGCGTTTTCATCTCTATGAAGGATATTCTCCCCTTGAGGTCAGCTTTCCGATTCGGGTTTTACAGATATTGAAGATAAAAACCCTGATTATCTCCAATGCAGCGGGCGGGCTCAATCCATTGTATACAGCAGGGGATATCATGGTCATTAAGGATCATATCAACCTGACCGGTGCAAATCCGCTTGTCGGGCCGAACCATGATGATTGGGGGATACGGTTTCCGGATATGCGTCAGGTGTATGATCCGGAACTGGCCGGAAAAGCAATGGAAGCTGGTGCAGCATTTGGCATTGAAGTAAAGCAGGGTATTTATGCAGGTCTGATGGGCCCATCTCTTGAAACACCTTCTGAAAACCGCTATCTTCAACGTATCGGAGCCGATGCGGTGGGCTTTTCAACCATCATGGAGGCCATTGCTGCCGTGCATGCACAGATGAGAATTCTAGGGCTTTCCATTATTACCAATATGAATAATCCGGACCGTCCTGAGCCGACAACCATGGAGGCGGTTATTCAGGTTGCCGGAAAATCCGCCAAAAAACTGGAAGCGGTTCTTTCGAAGATTCTGGAGGGGTTGGATGCAGAATAAGGAAGCGGACATCAAGATACAGAACGGAATGGTGGTAACCTGCAATGGGATCGGGGATATTCTGGACAGCGGTTGTGTTGTCATAAAACAGGGCAGGATTGCTGCTGTCGGAGGCATAGAAGATCTGAACTTCTGGACGGCAAAAGAGACCATCGATGCAACAGGTTGTGTGGTGATGCCGGGCCTGGTGAATGCCCATACCCATCTGCCCATGTCTCTTTTCAGGGGATTGGCTGATGATATTCCTTTAATGACCTGGCTGAATGATTACATTTTCCCGGCAGAGGCAATCCATATTACACCGGAAACCGTAAGAATCGGCGCGCTTCTTTCCTGTGCGGAGCTTCTTCTGAGCGGTACAACCACCTGCTGTGATGGATATTTTTATGAGGATTCGGTGGCAGAGGCAGTCTTTGAGACCGGCATTCGAGCGGTTGCAGGACAGGGGGTTATTGATTATCCTGCTCCCGGAGTTCCGGACCCATCAAAAAATATTGCCACTGCAATATCGTTTGTTGAAAAGTGGGCAGGCAGAACCCCTCTGATCACTCCTTCTATTTTTTGTCACTCCCCATATACCTGTTCCAGGGAAACACTTGTCCGATCCCGTAATGAGGCTGC
This sequence comes from Desulfobacterium sp., assembly GCA_013824585.1. Taxonomy (GTDB): domain Bacteria; phylum Desulfobacterota; class Desulfobacteria; order Desulfobacterales; family SURF-7; genus QZKS01. Next base: position 8,259 of record PNOB01000190.1, read on the forward strand.
CTTCAGAGGGGTACTTTTTCAGATTCATGTGGCGGAAACAAAGTCGGAGTATGATCAGATCATGAA
>PNOB01000191.1 GCA_013824585.1 Desulfobacterium sp.
GGATACGGTCCACATCATAACCGTGCTGAATTCCCATTTCATCGATCTGCACCAGTGTATCCTCGAGTGTTACCAGACCGACATATCTTGGATCATCATAATAATATTCTCCGGTTCCCTTGGTAGGGCAGTCATCCAAAAAATTCGCAGGCTGGCCCCCGAGACCTCCCAGGGTGGCTTCAAAATTGATGATGCCTGCCTGAAGAGCTGCCAGTACGGAAGCCGCAGCCACTCGTTTGGTTTCATGAAAATGGGCAATATGATGTTTCGGGTTCGGTATTTCATCCAGAATCATGGAAAAATACCGGTATACATTCGCTGCGGATGCACTTCCGTCATGATCTGCATGCTCGACATCATGGGCTCCGATCTCAAACCACCGTTTGCTGAATTCAACTGCATCTTTCATATCCGTGGCCCCGCCAATAGGACTTCCCCAGATGGTGCTGACAGTTCCACACATCTTCATGCCCGCATCATTGCATTTTTTGATACAGCGCTCGGCCTCCTTCCAGTAATCCGGAAGCGTGGTCCCTGAATTGGCAAAATGATGCTGCTCCTCGGTAGAAACCATCATCAGAATCCGATCCGGACCGATTCCCTGTTTTCGCAGTTCAATGGCACGATCCACTCCTGATTCCCGGATGGTGATGGCGGTCAGACAGATCTCATCATAGTTGATTCCTTTTTTTTCACACTGCTTTCGGAAACGGTCGCTCCGAAGATGGCGCAAAAGATCTTCCGCATCCCTGAACTGGGGCATGAGATGAGGATTGCCCAGATTGGTTACTTCAATATACCGGCATCCTGCAAAGATGAGTTCTTCCAGATAGAAAATTTTGGCAGCTGTTGAGATAAATTTTTCTTCATGCTGAAATCCGTCACGAACCGTGATATCTCCAATCGTCACTTTTCTAGGCATCTTTGGAAAAATTTTCCAATAATCATATTCTGTCATTGTTCTCCAGCTCCTTTCTGTTTCATCTTTTTTCGATATTTTTTTCTTTTTTCATTTGTTTTTTGTTCCCAATCCAATCCTGTTAAAATCGCAGATTGCCAAAAGAAGGATTTTCAATGGGTTTTAACAGGCTTACTTCAAATGCCATGGCCAGCCAGTCCCTAACCTCTCTGAATTTCAACACGCGGTCACTCAGCAGCCTGGCTCCGCAGTAGAAAGGATGGGCTTCTCCATCATACTTCTCGATCATTTCATTCCGGAACACTTCTTTTTCTTCTTCTGTCATGGGTTTCCCCTTGGACTCATGCTTTTTTTCTTCAATGGAGAGAAGCACGCCAGCAGCACTCCGGCCGCTCATGACCGATGTCCGGGAGCGCATGGTATGAAACAGGAAATGAGGCCGGTATGCGCGCCCGCACATCCCATAATTGGCAGCTCCGTTATCCGGACCGATGGCAATCTGAATCCGCGGAACCTGAGCGCAAGATACGGTTCGAACCAAATCAGAACCATATTTTCCGATGCCCATATGCTCGGACTCGGAACCCACCATGAATCCCGGAGAATTCTGAACAAACAGAAGAGGAACTTTTTCCTGACAGCACCGGATGATCCACTCGGTTGCTTTTCTGGCTGCTTCAAAAAAGATGATACCCGGCCCATTGGATGCAATCACGCCAATGGGAAGTCCCTTGATTCTTATTTTCCCAGTGAGAATATTATCTCCCCGCCCAGGGGCATACATCTTCTTGTTCTCAATAAAATAGCTGTCATCACAGATGGCCTTCAAGAACTCCCGGACATTGATTGCTTTATGAACATCTGCCGGAAGATTTTCATAAATCGATTCAACCGGAACCAGTGGAGGAGTCTCCGCATACCGATGAAGATGAATTTTCTGCGGAGGTTCCAGGGCTAGGATTTCCCGGACACGAATGATGGCTTCTGCCTGGTTCTGACAAAAATGATCCGCTCCTCCGGAAACATGGGTATGTACCCTTGCGCCGCCCAGATCTTCAGCAGAAATAACCTCACCGGTTGCCATTCGAACCAGGGGAGGCCCGCCCAGAAAAGAATACGCCAGTTTATCGATCATCACGGACTGGCAGGCCATGAATACGATATACGCTCCCCCGGCGGTATTTCCTCCTGTGCTCAGGGTGATCTGCTTCAATCCTTTGGCTGACATGCGGGCCATATTGTAAAACATGGACCCGAAATGCTGATCATCCGGAAACACATCCGCCTGCATGGGAAGAAAAGCCCCGCCGGAATCCGCAATATATACGCAATTCAGACCGCATTGATCGGCAATTGCCTGTGCCCTCAGATGTTTTTTCAGGGTGATGGGGAAATAGGTGCCTGCCTTGACCCTGCTTTCATTGGCCAAAATCATTGTCCAGTTACCGTTGATCTTTCCAATGCCGGTTGCAATACCGCCGCATGGAACATCCTCAACACCCGGATAGTTCATGCCGAATCCAGCGATCCTGGACAATTCATAAAATTCTGTCCCGGGATCCACCAGTTCGTGAATCAGTTCGCGTACCGGTCTTTTCCCTATTTTTGCCAGGCTGGCAACTGCTTTTTCTCCACCCGGCCACATGGCCATATGAAGCCGTTCATCCAATTTTTTTTCTTCATTTTCCCAGAACAGTCGGTTTTCTTCACGATTATCCGTCATTTGTTTACCCTTTTATCTGTTTGTTCTTCTTTGTCTTTATCTGGATATAACTTTCTATTTACCTTTATATACCGGCTTCCGTTTTTCACGGAATGCAGCCAGTCCTTCCAGACGATCTTCCGTGGGTATGGTGATCCAGTAGGCATTGGACTCGATGGCAAGTCCGGTTGCCAGATCGGTTTCCATTCCCTTGTTGATCGCATATTTTGCCTGTTCAATGGCAATGGGGCCGGTTTCACAAATCATGTCCGCCAGCTTCATCGACTCTTCAATGAGTTTCGCGCCTTCACAGATCCTGTTCACAAGGCCGATTTCCAATGCTTCAGCAGCCGTAACCCTTTTCCCGGTAAAAATCAGTTCCTTTGCCAGACCTCTTCCGATAAGCCTTGGAAGACGCTGTGTTCCGCCTGCACCGGGAATGATGGCCAGACGGGTTTCTGTCAAGCCCATGCTGGCATTGTTTGACGCAATCCGGATATCACAGGCAAGACTCAGTTCGGTTCCTCCGCCCAGGGCAACCCCGTTGACCGCTGCAATCACCGGCTTGTTCAGGTTTTCAATTTCCGTAAACAGGTTTCGAATCGTATAGATAAACTTCTTTACTTCCATTGGACCCAAGGTGGCCCGCTCTTTGAGATCCGCGCCTGAACAGAAGGCTTTTTCACCGGCTCCGGTAATGATCACGACCCGTATCTCCGGATCAAAACGGATCTCCTCGATTACAGCTTTTAATGCGTTCAGCATTGCAAAATTAAATGAATTCATTACATCCGGACGATTCAAGGTGAGTATCGCCACCTGACCCCGTGTTTCCTTCAGTATCAATTGATCTTCCACAATGACCTCCTGCTTCGTAAAAAGTCCAATTTCTGCGTTGCACCTCATCCCTCGTCACTGCGGCGTAAGAAAGCTACGCCTCATTCCTCGCGATTCGTGCGCCTTGAACTTGAACTTTTTTCTTTGCCATCACAATTTTGACTTTTCAGCACCCGATATATCTGGATATGACGATTCGCTGCACTTCAGAGGTTCCCTCACCGATATCCAGGAGTTTCTGGTCCCGGTAGAACCTTTCCACATTATACTCCTTCATCAGCCCGTACCCTCCGTGGATCTGAACCGCATGATTGGCGACCCTTCCCATCAGCTCCGAGCAATACAGTTTGGCCATGGCAGCTTCTTTTTCAAATGAACGCTTTTCATTTCGGAGCCAGCAGGCCTTATAAAGAAGATTCCTGGCACATTCGATTTCAACAGCACAATCCGCCAGCTTGAATCCAATGGCCTGAAACTTGGAAATGGGTTGTCCGAACTGTTCCCGGCTTTTGGCATATTTCAAGGCAAGATCAAAAGCCCCCTGTGCTCCCCCAAGGCCCATGGCTCCGATGGAAAGCCTGCCGCCGTCAAGGGTCTGAAGCATCTGATGAAAGCCATCACCGACCTTTCCCAGAATGTTCTCTTCCGGAACCCGCACATTGTCAAAGTAGAGCTCGGCAGTATTGGATGCCCGCCACATCATCTTTTTATGCATGGGAACGGCCTTGAATCCCGGGGTATCTTTTTCAACCAGAAAACAGGTATATTCCGGTTTCCCGTTTGCACGTCTGCCTGTGATGGCCTGCACGGTAACCCCCAGGGTGAGTTCACAGGCTGCATTGGTGATAAAAATCTTGGACCCGTTGATCACCCACTCCTTCCCCTCTTTCACAGCCGTGGTTTTGCTCCCGCCGGCATCCGAACCAGCCGTTGGCTCGGTCAATCCAAAACCCCAGAGCTTTTCACCACGGCACAGTTGAGGCAGATATTTTTTCTTCTGCTCTTTGGTTCCAAAATAATTGATCGGGCCGATTCCCAGGGAATTTCCTGCTGCAATTGTCGCTGCCTGAGACCCATCAATCCTGGCCACCTCCTCAACAGCAATAATATAAGAGATATAATCCAGGGCCTGCCCATCATATTCCTCTGAAACAAACATTCCGAACAGACCGATCTCCCCCATTTTCCGAGTCAACTCTGCGGAAAACTCCTCTTTTTCATCTAGTTCTAGAGCGACAGGAGCAATCTCGTTTTCCGCAAATTTTCTAACTTCTCTCCGAATCATTTTCTGTTCGGTTGTCAGATCGAAATTCAAACCTGCCTCCTTTCCATGATCATAGACCTGTTCTATGGATTATGTTCAAATACTTAATTCAATATAACCAGTTACCCTGCAAAACAAGCAATCCGATTGAGCGCTCGTTCAATTGACTAAAAAATATATTTATTCCGTCCCAATGTCAAGCATTTTCAGCACCTGTTTTTTCACCCATACCTGCATGAGGCTAGTCGTTACGCTATTGTACCTGAACAAATTTATTATACAAATGAAAAACAATCCAAAAAGGCTTTTCAACAATGTGCCATCCTGAATTCAAACCTGTGTTACATAGCCACCTATAATTATTAAAATAGTTGACAAACACATACTTGTTTTGATAGTTATATGGTCAAAATAAGGGGGTGTTTGCCATTATGGACCGGTTTGCCGAAAATAATATCAAACAATGGTTTGAAAAAAGCCATCGAAAACCGCTTGTTCTTCGAGGCGCAAGACAAGTTGGGAAGTCCACACTGGTTCGGCAGTTTGCCCGGAAAAACAACCTGCACCTTATTGAAATCAATCTGGAACGACACCTTTACCTGGATACCATATTCAAAACACTGGATCTGAATCACATCATACGTGAAATTGAAGCAATTGCCGGATTGAAAATTCAAAAACCGGACGCGCTTCTTTTTCTGGATGAAATACAAGCTACTCCGCATGCCTTACAGGCTCTGCGCTATTTCTATGAAGACAAACCGGAACTTCCGGTGATCGCCGCAGGCTCGCTTCTTGAGTTTACACTTTCCAGGCATTCATTCTCAATGCCTGTGGGAAGAATTGAATATTATCATCTCTGGCCCATGTCTTTTAAGGAATTCTTGCATGCACTGGAACCGTCACTGGCTGAATATCTATCAACCTGCACTCTGGAAACCGGTATTCCTGTTGCTGCTCATCAAAAACTGCTAAAAAGATTCAGAGAGTTTCTTTTTACCGGTGGTATGCCGGAAGTCGTTGATGTTTACAGACAGACCGGCTCTGTTGCCGATATGGCACAGATTCAACGATCCATAGTGGACACATACCAGGATGACTTTTCAAAATACGCACGGCAAAAAGAACTGGCCATTATGCAAATGGTGTTCCGGCATATCCCCAGAACAATTGGCAGAAAAATAAAGTACAGCAACATCTCCAAGGAACAGAAATCAAGGGAAGTCAAGGCAGCGATTGATTTGCTTACCAAGGCTAGAATTTGTCATAAAGTTTTCCACAGCCATTGTTCAGGAGTCCCGCTTTATGCTGACATAAACGAAAATACATATAAACTGATTTTTATGGATGTTGGAATTGCCAACCATATCTGCGGAAATGACTGGATTGCCATACAATCCCTTCCTGATAACAAACTTGTAAATGAAGGCGCCATTGCTGAACAGTTTATCGGTCAGCACCTTGTTCTGCTCAGAAACGATTCACCGGGTCTTTGCTACTGGCTGCGGGAAGGAAGATCTTCCAATGCAGAGGTTGATTATGTATTTTCGCACGGAAATCTTGTTCTGCCGGTTGAGGTAAAATCAGGCAAAGAAGGTTCGCTCAAATCCCTGCAACAATTTGTGCTGAATAAAAAAACAAAACTGGCCGTACGATTTGACCTGAACATGCCGGGCCTGCAAAATCTTTCTTATAATGCAAACATTGGGGGCAAAAACAAACCTGTTGAGTTTACACTTCTTTCCCTTCCCTTATATATGGTCGAAGAGCTGCCCCGCTTAATTGAACAGATCAGAAGTGAAAAAACAGATTCAAGAGCCAATTTCAAAACCATCCCTGCTCTTGAATCCGGCTTTTCGCCTCGTCCAGAACTTCCCGGACGGTTTTAAGCAGTGCCGATTGTCGCAGAGGTTTCATCGTATAGGCGGTAATCCCCATCTCTTTTGCCTTTTCCTCGCTGATGCGTTCGCTATACCCTGTACAAAGGATAACCGGGATATCCGGCCGGATCAGCAGCAGCTCTTGGGTCAGACGTTCCCCGGTCATTTCCGGCATGGCCATGTCTGTAATAATCAAATCAAAGATATCATATTCTTTTCGAAACAGTGTAAGGGCTTCGAAACTGCTTGTTTTCCCGACAACCTCATATCCCTTTCGTTCAAGCATTTCGCTGACCATGGCCACCAGGGATTCCTCATCATCAACGATCAGGATACGTTCGTTGCCCCCCGGCAGGTCTTCAAGTTCTTTGGTTTGTATTTCCGGCAGCTCCTCTGTTGTGGGGAACAACACTTCGGCGGTTGTCCCTTTTCCGACTTCACTCACAAATTTAATCGCACCGTCATGCTTCTTCACCAGACCATAGACCACAGCCAATCCCATGCCCAATCCCTTGTCAACATCCTTGGTGGTAAAATACGGATCAAATATCCGGCCCATGATCTCAGGCCGGATCCCCTTTCCGGTATCCGTAACACTCAGTCTGATATGCTTGCCGGGAGACAGATCTTCGTATTGTGCGGCTGACTCTTCGGTAAGAATTACCGTTTCCAGATTGATCGAAATGGTTCCTGTTTCCTGATCAATGGCGTGGGCCGAATTGCTGCAAAGGTTGATGAAAATCTGATTGATCTCGGTCGGATTCGCAAGAATCATTTCCGCATCACACAAAATGTTCTGGCGAATAGTAATACTCGAAGGAATCGTTGCGCGCACAAACTTCAAAGATTCTTGAATAACGGTGCTGATCCTTATCGGTTTTCTCGTGACCGGTGAGATGCGGGCAAAACTCAGAATCTGGCGTACCACATCCCTCCCCCGCAATGATGCTTTCTGTATCTCTTCCAGGCTGTGTTTGGCAGGGTTCCATTCCGGCACATCATCTATGGCCAGTTCCGCATTCCCGAGAATAATACCGAGGATATTATTGAATTCATGAGCAATACCTCCGGCCATGGTTCCGACAGCCTCCATTTTATAGGCCTGACGCAATCGGTCTTCAAGCTTCTGCCGTTCCTGTTCCGATTTTTTCTGTTCGGTTATATCGAGAGCCGTGAAGGTCACACCGGATGAAAAATCAGTTGGATCCAGAGGTGTCGAACTCAGCAAAACATCGATGATCCTTCCGTCTTTGTGTTGCCAGCGGGTTTCAATCGTGCCTGTGCCGTGGTTACGAATCTGGTCATATTTTTCCATACCGACCCGGTGAAATTCTTCCTGACTTGGGTATATTACCCGTGCACTTCGGCCCACAATCTCTTCGCGGTCATATCCGATCATACTGCACAACTGATCGTTGACCCATAAAAACACCCGTTCTGCGACCAATCCAATACCAATAGGAGCAACACGGAAAATACTCTTCAATGTGGCTTCGCTTTTTTTCAAAGCATCTTCGGTTTTTTGACGCTCGGAAATTTCCTGAATCAGCAAATCACGGGAAACGGTTGTTTTGTTTAAGTTCCGGGTCATAACATTAAACGCGTCCGCCAATTGCCCGATTTCG
>PNOB01000192.1 GCA_013824585.1 Desulfobacterium sp.
CTCCGACTTTTTTGGCAGCCTTTGCTACCCCCAGATTAAAATCCGCAAAATCGATTAAAATCAATAGCTCGGGTTTCAGGATTCTCACAATTTTTTTGGCTATTCCAAATGCTTTTAATATGGTCGGAAGTTTTGAAACAACCTCTGTGATGCCGATCACGGAAAGCTCGGATGAATGAAATAAAACCCGAAGTCCGGCCTTCCTCATTTTTTCTCCGCCAATGCCGCATAAAAAAAGAGAGGGCGCCTGTTTTTTCAGTTCATGGATCAGGTTTGCCCCATGAAGATCACCCGAATCCTCACCGGCAATCATCATGACACATTTCTGGGTTTTGCTCTGACTCATTTTTTATCTTTCTTGTCGCAGCATTCCGGTTGGATTGGAAACATTTCAATTTTGGATATCGTCCGGACTCTCCAGAGCCACAATGGATATCTTATGCCTGTCCGCCAGTTGAATCATGGCCTCTTTCTCAAACACCACGGCTTTTCCAGCTTCAATGGCCAGAACCTTTACACCGGACTCGTTCATGATCCGAATGGTTTCCATGCCAATGGCCGGAATATCGAATCGAAGATCCTGGTTGGGTTTACAGACCTTGACCACGACCGCATTCTGATTCCCCAGTTGCCCGCCCCTGGATATGGTGGCGTCTGTGCCATCAATGGCTTCCACAGCCAGCACCGATCCTTTGGCAACCACAACACACTGCCCGACATCCAGTCGTCCGATCTCCTTGGCGATCTCCCAACCGAGCGTGATATCGCCGATCTCCGATTTGGATGGTTTGCGTTTTGTCCAGCAGCCTTTGTCTGCCAGAAGTTCCGGAACCAGAAACGTTGAGGGCTGGATAATGATCCCCTGTTCCTCAAGGAACCTGGCAAGCGATCGAAGAATCCCGTCATCAAGGGTGTGCCGCATTCCGGCGATCAGGGATAAGGCCTTGGTATCTGGCCGCAGATCCTTGAAAAGCCGGGCTTTGGCAATTGTACCCATCATGACAGCCTGGGTTACCTGATTGGATTTAAAAAAATGGATGATTTTCTTGATCTGGCCCAGGTAGATCCACTGGATGGCATCCACATGCTCTTCCAGCAGCGGTTCTGTTTCGGTCTGATGGGCAATGGCATAAACCAGCATCCCCTTTTCCCGGGCAGCCCTGGCAAAAATGATCGGGAACTGGCCGCCGCCTGCAATGAGTCCAATTTTCATGTTCAATCAATATTTTGCTTAACGGGTTATCCCTCTGCTGGAGGATTGTATGAACTTGATAAAATTTACCACTTCCGGCAGCGGATTCACCTCTGCCTTCAACCGTTCCACAGCTTCGTTCAGGGTCAGACCGATCCGGAACACAATCCGATATGCTTTTTTCAGGGCAGATACGGTTTCCGCGGAAATGCCACTGCGCTGCATGCCGACACTGTTCAGCCCTCTTAAGCTTGCCCGGTCTCCTGCGGCAATCACATAGGGAGGAACATCCTTTACAACCGCAGACTTTCCGCCAATATAGGCATAGTCACCAATCCGGACAAACTGATGGATGGCAACCAGTCCTCCGATCGTGGCATAATCACCGATGATTATATGTCCGGCAAGCGTTGCATTGTTTGCAAGAATTACCCTTTTCCCGGTTTTGCAGTCATGGGCCACATGGGTATAAGCCATCAGAAAATTTTCCTCGCCGACCTCCGTGATACCGCCGCCGCCTTCTGTTCCGCGATTGATGGTGGCAAACTCCCGGATAACCGTGCCGCGGCCGATTTTCAAATGGGTTTCTTCTCCTTTGTACTTCAGATCCTGTGGTGTAGCCCCGACCGATGCATACTGAAAAATTTTGCAATCCTCTCCAATGGTCACAAAAGGATCAATGGAGACATGAGAACCGATCACAGTTCCTTTGCCGATTTGAACATTATTTTTAACGACCGTATAGGGGCCGACTTCAACACTCGTATCGATTTGGGCCCTGGAATCAATGATTGCTGTTGGGTGTATCATTCTCTTTCTCCTAAAGCCGCTAAAAATTCAGCCTGGGCTACAACCTGACCGCCAACCATGGCTTTTCCACGCATTTTCACGACTTTTTTCCGTAACTTCAATATTATCATTTCTGAAATCAACTGATCGCCGGCTGTAACCGGTCTTCGAAATTTGACCTGATCCATGGCCATGAAATAGATCAATCCCTTTTCTTTCTGAAAAGAAGATGCATAGGTCAGTATACCGCCTGCCTGGGCCATGGCTTCCAGAATCATAACGCCCGGCATAATGGGTACTTCGGGAAAGTGCCCCTGAAAAAAGGGCTCGTTTATGGTTACATTTTTCAATGCAAGAATCCGTTTTCCCGGCTCCAGTTCCAGGACCCGATCAATCAGCAGCATCGGAAACCGATGGGGCAATATGTCTAAAATTTTCTTTATATCATATATGGTTTCCATTCGATCTCTTCAGCCTTGTCTTTTTTCCAATTGATCCAGTTTTTTCGAAAGATCCAGAATCTGTTTCTTCATTTCCGGCAGCCGGGGGATGATCCGCTGAACCCGAAGCCATGTCTGATGAGGCATTTCAGGCGAACCGGAAACAACCATATTGTCCGGTATTTCTTTTGCAACCCCGGCCTGGGGCCCGATGGTAACATTGTCTCCCAGTTTCAGATGGCCGGATATGCCGACCTGACCTGCCACCGTGGTATGCTTTCCAAGGGTAGTGCTTCCGGCAACACCGGCCTGTGCTGCAAACACACTGTTTTCACCCACCGTAACATTATGCGCAATATGCACCAGATTATCGGTTTTTACACCTTTCTGAATCCATGTCTCACCAAGGGTTCCCCGGTCAATGGTGTTGTTGGCTCCGATCTCGACATCATCATCAATCCGGACGATTCCTTTATGAGGTATCTTGACCCAGCGTTCTTTGTCCGGGGCAAAACCAAACCCGTCGCTTCCGACCACTGTTCCGGCATGAATGATTACCCGGCTGCCGATCCGGCATCTTTCCAGGATCGTGACATTCGGATAGATCAAAACATTATTCCCGATGGTTACATTTCGTCCGATCACCACATTGGGATGAATCTCAACATCCTCTCCAAGGCAGACTCCGTCAGCAATGGAAACAAAAGCACCGATAGACACATTCCGGCCGCTGACAAACTGTTCTCCCACAACAACGGTCGGATGGATACCGGGCTTCTGGGGAACAAAAGGATACAACAGCTCCAGCACCTTTGTAAAAGCGATCAGCGGATTGTTGACAACCACTAGATTCATCCCGGGCTGGGAAACCCCGGTCGGGACAATGAGCGCGCCTGCCTTTGATGTATCCATTCTTTTCAGAAACTTTGGTGCTGCAACAAAAGCAATGTCATTTTCCGTTGCATGATCAAACGGTGCAGCGCTGGAAATCATCTTATCCGGATTTCCCTGGATCTCCCCATCCACAACCCGTGCAATTTCAGCAAGCGATTTCTCCATAGTCTTTTTCCCTGGAAATCAAAACATAGTAAAAAAAATACCCTGGGTAAGACCCCTGGGGTATTTTTTCGACCTTCTGATTATCCTATTCTGAAATCCTTTTTGATCCTTCTTCATCATAGACCTGAATAATCTTATCGGTAATATCGATGGTTGTCGGATAATAATAGGCTACGGCCTTATCTATGATTAATAGATATCCCCCTTTTTTCCCTTCCCGTGCAACGATATCCATCAAATCTTCCCGGATTTTTTGAACCAGCCGACCTTCAAGCTCCTTGAGTTCCGTGATTCTTCTTTTTTGCAATACCTTGAAATCATCTATTTTAATACGGTATTCCCGCTCTTTTTCTTCACGCATGTCCCGGCTCATGACCATGGCTTCCCGCTCCAGACGCTGCTTGATCTCCATGATTTCCCCTTCTTTTTTCTTAAAATCCCCCTCAATCTCTTCACCCTGTTTTTTCAGGTCTGTCTGGGCTGCTTTCCCGGGCTTGGAAACCATCAGAACCCGCTGCAGATCAATAACCCCAATTTTTGCCACATCCGCTGCATAGAGATGCAGTGCCGGAACCATAAAAAAACAGATTGTCATGATAAAAATCAGTCTACGAATAAACATGGTTATCCCCTTTATATAATTTGAATATTGTAAATCCATCATCCTTTATATTTCTGTTTATCAAAAGATCTGTCCTGCATTTGAAAACTTGATATAGCATCTGTCTTTTTTTCAGGCAAGTCTCTAAAAACCAGCCCCCATGGTAAACTCCCACCTTCCGGCTTTTTCTCCTTCCCTGCGGTCAAGAACATGACCATACTCCAGCCGGAGAGGCCCAAGAGGAGAATACCAGCGGATGCCGTATCCAACACTGGAACGTAAATTTGTCAGATCAAAAGAGTCATTGATATCGTACACGCCATCATCCAGATACTCATCCGAAAGATCATCCTCAAAAGAATTCCCAGTATCATAAAAAACCAGCCCCATTAAACCGGCCTTTTTCACCAACGGGAAAATGTATTCCAGATTGAATTGAATATACTTGTTGCCGCCGACTTCGGAAAGATTGCCTAATGAATTGAACCTTTTCGGTCCGACATCCCGCCAGTCATATCCCCGCAGCGAGTTCAGCCCTCCCATATAAAACCGCTCATAGGAAGGAAGCCATCCTTTCCCGTTTTTTCCGATATATCCGCCTTCTGTATGGGCATGCCCGACTGTTCCCCAGAACAAAGGCAGATAATATCCGGCTTCCAGAATATACTTGATGAATGCCACATCTCCCTGCAGCACATCTCCGGCATAGGTGACGGTCAGACTGTTGTCCCAGCCTTCTGATGTGTTGATAACCTTGTCCCGGGTATCAAAATGCAGTTTGGTAATCCCCTTGCTGGTAAGGGTTTTCCCTTCTCCCACAAGTTCTTTTATAATATCTGTGGCCGCTTCGGATGGGTCATTGATTTCATTGACTTCATACACATATGTAAAAGAAAGCCTTGTATAGTCAAATACCGGATAGCCAAGCCCGGCGCTTCCGCCGATTCTGTCACGATCATAATCATCGTAATCATTATATGTCTTGTAAAAAGCCAGAGTCGCAGACAGAGGAATATCAAAAAGCCACGGTTCGGTAAAACTGGTTGTATATTGATTGGAATTTTCCGATACCTCTGCGGAAACCTGCAGGATCTGCCCCCGCCCGAACAGATTTCTTTCCGATACGGAAACATTACCAAACAGATTATCCTGACTGCTGTATCCAGCGCCAAATGTAAATGTTCCGGTGGGTTTATCCTGAGCGTTGATCTTCAGAATCATTCTGTCGTCCGCGCTGCCTTTGAGCGTATCGACTTTTATATCCTCAAAAAAATCAAGCCGGTTCAGGTTTCGAATCCCTCTTTTCAGCTCGCTGCCGCTGTAAAGCTCCTGCTCCACCACCGAAAGCTCACGGCGTATCACCTTATCCCGGGTGTTTGTATTTCCGGAGATGATAATTTTTTCAAAGTAAACCGGTTTTCCCTTTTTGATCACAAAGGTGATATCCGCAACCAGCTTCTCTACATGCTTATCGGGTCTGGGATAAATATCCACATAAAAATACCCTTGATCCGCGTAGATATCGGTCAGCGTCAGTATATCTTTCCGAAGAAGACCCCCGTCTACGTATTCTTCATTCTGAATTTTCAATTTAGCCAGTAGCTCTTCTTTGGGAAGAATCAGATCACCGGTAATATCTACGCTGCCAACCTTAAAACGGGGACCCTCATTTATTTTAATCTTGATATAGATCCCGTCTTTCCGGAAATCGATTTCCGGTTCCCCGATACGAGCATCCATAAAGCCATGATTCCGATAAAATGCATTCAGCTTTGCCGCATCGTTGCTCAGGGTTTCCGGTTTGAGTTCTCCGGAGCTTGTGATAAAAGAAAAAAACCCTTCTTCCGTTGTATCCATTTCTCCCAATTCACTGTCATCCAGTAACCAGGAAAAGGGGAACCACCCCTCAATACCGGGTTGCTTTATTTTCAGATCCTGCAATTCCTCATTGGAAAACATCTTGTTTCCCTGGAATTCGATTTTCTGGACCAGAACCTCTTCACCCTGTTCAATGATAATCTGAAGGTTTGCCTGGTTGTTTTCAAGGGGTTCAATCTTATAGCTCACCACAACATTGTGGTAATCTTTTTCCTTGAACATGGACTCGATTCTTCGGACTTCCCGTTTGATTTTAAATACATTAAAATTTGAACCCGGCTTGATGGTCATTTCCTTCTTGATCTCTTCATCATCATACGCATCGCTTCCGGTAATCAGAATCTCTCGGATGGTAGGTGTTTCCTGGATATGAAATTCAACCACCTTCCCTTTTTCAGTGCTTTTTGCCGTAACACGGATATCATCAAAATACCCCATGGAATAAATACTGGAAAGATCCTTGGACAGACGATCCGGAATAAAAACATCACCCGGTTCTGTTTTTATTTTCCGTTTAATGGCATCCGTCTCAATCCGTTTATTTCCAATCACCAGAATTTCCGCCACTTTATCCTGTTTGATAATGGCAGATGCCAGATTCTTGGAAAGCTCCTGAACAAGCGGAAGCAGATTTTCCCCTCCTTTCCCTTCTGAAGAAAAAGAACGGGGTTCCTCGGTACTGTCGACTTCCAGAATTTTGGCCGTAATTTTGTATTGATCCACACCAGACCAGGTTGAACTTCCCCAAATCACATAGGAAGCACCGGCTCTCATTCCTGCGCTTCTGATTTCGTTATGGTTTTCTTTGAGTGCAGCCATGTTTTCTCCGGACAGCTTCTCACCTGAAAGCACCTCTGCCCCGGATTTTTGGATGTGGTCTGTCATAATTTTTAAAATTTCAGTCTGAAGATAATTCCAATCATACTCGGCATTGATTTCAAATGGCAGGATCATGACACGCGTCTTTTCCTGTGCCATTGCCATATCAGAAAGCATAACACAGAAGAATACTGCGGCAATGAGCATACGAACAAATCTTGACATATATTATGCTACCTCAACTATCCGGTCCGTTGATTTCAAGCAGGAAACGGACATAACGCGTTCGCGATCTAAGCGTCCACTAACTGCCCATCCAAAATGGTTATCCTTCGTGACAGAATGCCGGCAAGGTCTGCATTATGCGTCACAATAATCATGGTCATGGACAGCTCATGATTCAATTCCAAAAGCAGTTCATGAATCTGTTCGCTATTTTTCTTGTCCAGGTTACCGGTTGGTTCATCTGCCAGTAACAATGAAGGATTTAAAACCAGTGCCCTTGCCAGAGCAACCCGCTGCTGCTCCCCACCGGATAATTCGTTTACCCGATGTTTCATTCGATCTTTCAGCCCCACACGGACAAGTATTTTTTCAGAACAATCATATGCTTTTTGTTTATCCATACGATTGATCAACGCCGGAATGGAAACATTCTCAATGGCACTGAACTCCTGAAGCAGATGATGAAACTGGAAAACAAAACCGATTGTTGTATTTCGAAGCCTTGCAAGCTGAACATCATTTTGTTTAAAAACATCCCGGCCCTGGAAATAAATTGTTCCTGAATCCGGTTTGTCCAGTGTCCCGACAATATGAAGAAAAGTTGACTTTCCGATTCCGGACGCGCCGGTAACCGCAATGGTTTCACCCTTATGAATATCAATATTGATATTTCTTAAAACATCAATGCGGGAGCCATTGTTTTGGTAGCTTTTCTTTAGATGATCACAGGATAAAAAAAAATCCAATGCCGGGTTCCGGCTATTCCCCTCTTCTCCGGATCGGTATTGTTGTTCCACCTCTATATCACCCATAGCGTATTGCCTCGACCGGATCAACCTTTGATGCCTGATGTGCCGGATATAATGTTGACAGAAAACAGATTACCATTGCCGCACACCCGATTATCAGGACATCCAGTATTTCCAGTTTTACCGGCAGTGTTGAGATATAATAGACATCCGGATCAAGTTCAATGAATTTATACTGTTTCAGGAGAAAGCATAATATGGAGCCCAACAAAACGCCCAGTGTCGTCCCAATCCCGCCGATAATCATGCCATTGAAAACAAAAATTTTCCGGATGCTTTGATGGGTCGTTCCCATTGCTTTCAGGATACCGATATCTCTTGTTTTTTTCATCACCATCATGATCAGGGAACTGGCAATATTAAAGGCTGCTACCAGAATGATCAGGGTCAGAATGATAAACATGACGG
>PNOB01000193.1 GCA_013824585.1 Desulfobacterium sp.
CAGGTTGCTGATATGATAAAGATATTACGAGACAAAAGTGGTGATGAATTCTGTATTATGGCCCCCGGCGATCCGACTTTCAGGGTGCCGTCTGACCCTATGGAATTTTCTATGCGGTTATATGATGCATTTGACGACCTTAAAAAAGAAACGCAACATCAAATAGATACACTTGCTCCGGTTTATGAAATGATGATGAATGCCGGGGCGGATGGCTTTATTTTTACTTCGGATTATGCATTAAACACGGGAACTTTCCTGACACCGGATCAATTTGGTCAGTTAATTACTCCTTATCTTGCTCAGGCAGTCAGTAAAATTCATTCTTTGGGCGGGGTCGTAATAAAACATTCGGATGGCAATCTGATGAAAGTGATGGATCAGTTAATAGAATCCGGCATAGATGCCTTGCACTCGCTGGACCCTATGGCGGGAATGGATATAAAACAGATTAAAAAAAAATATGGCGATGAAATCTGTCTTTGTGGTAACGTCCATTGTGCCTGGATGCAGACCGGAACACCGGAACAAATACGCTCAAGTGCCGAGTATTGCCTGAGACACGCCAAGCCCAATGGCGGTTACATTTTTTCTACCTCAAATTGTGTATTTAAAGGGATGCCGTTGGAAAGCTATGACTTAATACATAAAATATGGAAAGAAAATCGTGAGTATTAAATTATCATGGCGGATGCTCACCGCTATTCTCTGAAGATGAAAAAATAAATTATATGTGCAAAGAGTGAATTATGAATAAAAAGATTAAAATACCGGTAGTTTCCACCACACACTGGGATAGGGAATGGCGTTTCTCCTTTCAGCAAACCCGTTCGATGTTAGTTGAGTTAATGGATAATCTGATTGACCTGCTGCAAAAAGTTCCGGAATATAAATGCTATCATCTTGATGCCCAGACCGTAATCCTGGAAGATTATTTAGCGATCCGGCCGGAAAAAGCCAGGATATTAAAACAATTAATCAAGGTAGGGAGGATACTTGTCGGCCCATGGTACACGTTGCCGGATTTTAATGTAATTGATGGCGAATCCATTATCCGAAATCTTCTGATGGGGCACAGGATTGCCGAAAAGTTTGGCCATGTTATGAAAGTAGGGTATTGCCCTACAGGATTTGGGAATATATCCCAGATGCCTCAAATTTTTAATGGTTTCGATCTCGATGTCATACTCTTTTATAGAGGTGTGGACAGGACCAGGCTTAAAAAAGAATTTCTATGGGAATCGCCGGATGGTTCCCGGCTGATAGCCTATACGTTTACGCCTGAATTTGGCAGGATGCCTTTGTTCCACCGGGTTGCGAGCAAGGTATTTAGATCAAAGGATTTCTATGACCGGGAGCATAAATGGGAAAGCGATGAAGGCGCATTTCGATTTGAGGACCGCAGAAGCTGGAAAGATATCTATTTCCATACCCGGCCGGGAGAATCATTCAATTTAAAAACATTAAGAAAAAATCTCGATGAATTGGTTAAGGTGGAATTTAAGGATTCCACAATGAAAACCTTTCTTTTGGTTGATGGCGTTGACAGTACGGAGCCGCAGCCAATGTTGCCGAAGCTTATCAGACAGATGAATAAAGCTTCCGAGGATTTTATTTTTTATCATGCAAGCCTGTATGATTTCGCGGATGAACTTAGGCGGATACCTTCTGAAAGCCTTCAGATATATCGTGGTCCCATGCTAAGCAGTGCAAAATATGGCGTGCAGGTTAATCTCATGGGATCAGCCATTTCTTCCCGGATTTATCTTAAACAGGAAAATGATAAAAATGAGAAAATACTCATTAAATGGGCTGAACCATTTTCAGTCTTTTCCTCATGGCTTGGTTGTCAGTATCCTGAAAATTATTTTGATATCGCCTGGAAATATCTTTTATGGAATCAATCGCACGATTCCATAGCTGGCTGCAGTCAGGATATTGTTCATGAAGACATGATGTATTATTTTCGTCAAAGCATTGAAATTGCGGATGTTGTTACTGAAAAGTCCCTGCAAAATATAGCGGCAAACATAAATGCCGAAAAATGTAATAAAAAAAGCGTTCTTTTAATTGTTTACAATCCGCTTTCATTCCATAAATCGGAAATTGTCGCTGTGGATATGGATATGCCGATTGAGGCGGATTGTAATTCGATAAAAATAATGGATGATAAAAGCAAGATAGTCTCCGTTCAATTGAATAAGATCCCATTGGATAACAAAGTACTGATTCACCGGGCAAAAGATGTTCCCTGTCATTATAAAACGAAAAGGTTTTCAATACAGTTTCAGGCAAGTGATATTCCGCCGTTTGGCTACAAAGTATTTTCGGTATTGCCGGAAAAGAAGAAGCCGGTTGTTTTGTCTGACAACTCTCAAATGCGGCTATTGCAGAATGAATACATTTCAGTCAAGGTGAATTCGGACGGGACTTTTGATTTAAAAGACAAAAGAACAGGTCATTGTTTTAGTCGTCTTAATCAATTTGAAAACTCAGGCGAAGCCGGAGATGCTTATATACGAAAAGCTCCCCTGAACAATAAAACAGTTTACGGCCCCAAAGGTAAGTCGCAAATCAAAGTTCAGCAGGGTGAATTGACCAGCAGTGCAACCGTTATTTTTACGATGAAAGTTCCTGCCGAAAGCAATCCAAAGGAACGTTCAAGACAAGAGGCCTTGATTGAAATTGAAACAACCGCGACAGTACAAAAAGGATGTCCATGGTTGTCTTTTTATACAAAAGTGAATAATCATGCGAGAGATCATCGTTTAAGGGTGCTTTTTCCTTCGGGCATAAATGAAGACTTATCTTTTTCAGATGCTTCTTATGATTTTTCTGAACATCCTATTGAACCTGCGGATACAAAGGGGTGGTTTGAATCGGGCTATACAACGTATCCTCAAAAAACGTTTTGCGGTGTGAGAGAAAAAGGTAAGGGGTTGGCGGTATTGAATAAAGGTTTGCCGGAATATGAAATCATAAACGATTCTGACAGAACCATTGCTGTAACACTTCTGCGATGCTATAAGATGGTTGTTCCGAAATTGAAACAAATCGATCCAAATCAGGATGGTTGTCAATGTCTCGGAACTCAGGAATATGAATATGCTGTCTTTCCATTTGCGGATGAGTCAAATGTATCACTTCTTAAAACATCGACGGATTACCAGTTGAAGCTTAAGGTGGCTCAGAGCGCCAGGCAAAAAGGCAAATTGCCTTTAAGTCTGAGTTTTCTGAGTATTGACTTTCCCTTATTGATTACTGCGGTAAAAAAATCACAGGATCGCGATACATTTATTGTTCGTATTTATAATCCAACAGACAAAAAACAGGAAAGCTCATTGCGATTTTTCGCTTCCATCTCAGACGCGTGGTATCTAAATCTCAATGAAAAGCGATTTAAAAAAATTCAATTTAAAAAAACAAGACAGATACCCATAACGATAGGGCCGTATAAAATAGCGACGGTTGAGATCAAATTAGATTAAAATATTCTGCAATATTAGGGAAGAATGATGATTAAAAAGTATGATATTATGGTAGCGGGACATGTGTGTTTAGATATTATCCCCCGTTTTCCGGACACGGGATTGCGGAATATCGCCGATATTATGCGTCCTGGAAAATTGGTCAATGTAGAGCAGGCGGCCATCAGCACTGGCGGGCCGGTATCCAATACCGGCATCAACATGAAAACCTTAGGGAGTAAAGTCTGTTTTTGCGCCTGTGTCGGTGATGACGTGCTGGGGCAATTGACGGTGGATATCCTCAAATCCAGCGGCAATGCCGAAGGTATCCGTACTTTAAAGGGCGTAACGAGTTCTTATACGGTCGTGGTCGCTCCGCCCGGTATCGACAGAATTTTCCTTCATAACCCCGGCACAAACAACCATTTTGGTCCTGAAAATCTCAACCCAAAACTAATAGCACAATGTCGCCATTTTCATTTCGGGTATCCTCCATTGATGGACAGAATGTTTGCCGATGAAGGGAAAGAGCTGGCTGAAATTTTTAAGGTTGCCAAAGAAGCAGGAGCAACGACCTCCTGTGATATGACATTGCCGGATCCGGCTTCTCCTTCCGGCAAGGCCCCCTGGCGGAAGATACTGAAAAATATTCTTCCCTATATTGACATCCACGTTCCTTCCATCGAAGAAACATTTTACATGCTCTATCCGGAAGAGTTCATGGAAATGAAGACCGAGCATAACAATGCCGAACTGATTGATTACATAACCCCCAGTCAATATTCAAAAATTGCGGATGAGATTCTTTCGATGGGCGCCAAAATGACAACCTTAAAATCAGGCCACCGAGGTTTTTATATCAAAACGACTTCAAAAGATAAATTGGCGGGCTTAGGCGCCGCCAAACCGGCTGATTTTGACAATTGGTCAAACCGTGAGCTTTGGGCGCCAGCCTTTAAGGTTAAAAAATTCGGCAGCGCCACCGGTTCCGGTGATTCTTCAATTGCAGGCTTTCTTTCAGCGTATTTAAATGGCCTTACCATCGAAGAAGCCTTGAAATATGCCACCTGCCTGGGTTATCAAAATGTCTGCGTCCTTGATGCCGTCAGCGGTATAAAGAGCTGGCAAACCACAACGGATATGATTGCCTCTGATATGCCGATGATCGATGTAAAAATTGATAGTTCCAACTGGAATTTTAATGAACAATCTATGTTATGGGTAGGGTAAAGAGATATTTTACGCTGATTCTAAAGAATACAAAAACGATATCCACATTTTTGAAAACATTTCAGGACAATAACCATGACAAAAAGTAAAACAAAGATTCACATCGTTTCATACACACACTGGGACAGAGAGTTTAGATTTGATTTTGAAACGACTCGTCGATGGCTGGTCAGGCTATGGGATAACCTGCTGGATATAATGCGCCAGAAACCGGATTTCAGGTATTTTATGCCGGATGGTCAATTTATTCTTGTCGAGGATTATCTTGAAATTCGTCCAGAACGCGAGCAGGAAATACGTGATTTGGTTAAAGCAGGGCGGCTTCAGATTGGCCCATGGTACACACTTTCGGACAGTTCATCAGTTAACGGTGAATCACTTATTCGAAATCTTATGACAGGTTTTAAGAAATGTGAAAATTTCGGTACAGTTATGAAAGTAGGCTACAATGTTTTCTCATTTGGCCAGATTTCACAGTTGCCTCAGTTATATGCAGGTTTTGGCATTGATACGATTATCTTTTACAAGCACATGGACCGCAAACGCAGCAGGTTTGATGAATTTATATGGAAAGGGCCTGACGGTACTGAGGCACTTGCAACAAGACTTGGACGTGAGGCGAGATGGAATTATTTCTTTGCCGGACATATTCCAATTGTTTATAATCGCGATCCTTGGCACAAAGATTGGCAGTATAAATTAGGGGAATTAGGCAAAAGTTTTCATTTTTGTGAGTCCCAAAACTATGCTGGTTTCCATTTTATTACAGACCCTCAAACAGGTTTCCATCCTGAAAAAGTAAAGGAAGGTTTTGAGCGAACCTTTGCGACACTGAAAGAAACGGCAGTTCCGGAGCATTTGTTATTTTTTGATGGTACAGATTTCACTGAACCTCATCCTTGTACCCCTGAAATAATTAAAGCGGCACAGAAAATCTTTGGCGATGAATATGAAATTGTACATTCGACGCTCGAAGAATACATTAATGCCATTAAGCCTATCCTGAAAAACAGGGATATAGACATCATTACAGGCCATATGAAAGATGGACCTGCGGACGCAGTTCATACAGATGTCTTATCTGTTCATCCTGAACTTAAAAAAGCCAATAGTGATGCCGAAAACAAGCTTTTCCGTCTTGCAGAACCATTTGCAGCTATTTCCTGGCTGGTAGGCGGTAAATATCCCAAAACTTATATTGATAGGGCATTAAACCTGATGTTTAAATCACAGGCTCATGATTCATTGCACGGAGTAGGCCCGCAGACGTTGAGTCAGGGGGTTGAAGAAAGGCTTATTCAAGCTAAAATTATTAGTGAAAACACGGTATCTGAAGCATTAGAAGCGATTGCGGCCAATATAAATACATCTGAGTTTGATAATAATGAACTATTTTTAACCATTTATAATCCATGTTCTTTTAAGCGAAGTGATGTCGTTGAGGCATATCTGGATATTCCGCGCAACTGGCCTGCTGAGGAACTGATTGTAAAAGACAGCAATGGTATTGAAATGAATATATGTGAGCTTGAACGCATAGAGACAAGAGCCGGTATTTATCATCCAAGAAGCAGAAATATGCCATTTTATATTAACCGTTTCCGGATGTTAATAGATGTTCAAAATGTTCCGGCATTAGGCTATAAAACCTTGTCTGTTGCCTATAAGCAGCGAAAGATGTATCCATATCCGCATGAAGATTTCGATTGTGTAAGAATCCCTTTTACAGCCATTGCAGTAGATGCACGAACTGCTGAAAATGAACAGATACGACTTCGCATTGCCGACGATGGTACCCTTGAAATAATAGACAAGCAGACAAACAGTCACTATAAAAACTTAAACTATTTTATGGATGAAGGCCAGAATGGAAATCAACAAAGGTGTTTCTCGCCCAAGATCGACCGTATTATGACCACATTGGGTAAATCTGCGGATATTTCGCTAATTATCAACACAGATTTACTTGCAAGATTTGAAGTCAGTACAAAAATGATATTACCGGGATACTTTGATAAGGCAAAGAATCACCGAAGTGATGACAGGGTGGAATTGGCTATCAAGTCAATCGTAACATTACGTAAGGGCAGTAAAATAGTAGAAATTGAAACAACCTTTAATAATACTGCCAAAGATCATTTCCTGCGTGCCTGTTTTGAAACAGGCATTACGGCTGAAAATACGGTTTCCAGTGAGGTATTTAATACTGAAGTCCATCCAGTAAATCCATCACAGGATGGTAAATGGCAGGGACCGGAGCTCCGCCGTCATCAGCAACATTTATTCATGGATATGAATGATGGTAAGCGTGGCTTGGCAGTGCTCAATGACAGTTTAAGAGATTATGAGGTGATTGCTCCTAAAACGGGTCTTATCGCACTAAGCCTTATCCGCTCCGTTGAGTTGCATATTCCCTGTGATAATCGTCTTTGGATGGATTATCCCGGAGATGACAGTACGCAGTCGCTTCAAGAACATACCGTTCGTTACGGAATAATGCCGCATTGTGGTGATTGGCAGGAGGGGTTGGCTTACAGCCAGGCTCTTGAATTCAATGTTCCGATGCGTCTTGCCCAAATTACCAGGCAAATTGGTAATTTACCTTTAGATAAGAGTTTCCTTGAAATTGACTCAAAGCAGTTGGTTTTAAGCTGTGTTAAAAAGGCAGAGAGCCGTAACAGTATAATCGTTAGACTGTATAATCCCACTACCGAAAAGATAGAATCAGTGATAACCGCCGGATTTAAGTTTACAAAGATACATTTAGTAAGGCTTGATGAGTCCAGAATAGAGACCGTATCAAATGTTACTGAAGATAAAATTAAAATAACCGTTTTACCCAAGAAAATCATGACGTATGAATTTGAAATATAGAAAAAGAGGCTTCAATGTATAAGATGGACTATGATGTCGATATAGCAGAGTTTATCCAGCTTGAAAAATGTACAGATGATAAATTTGTTACCGGAAAGGTTATCCGGCATACTAATTGTATTCAAAAATATTGTCCCAATAAAACAGTTGAAGAAGCTCGAAAATATTACTTGATGCATTTTTTCAAACCCTGTAAAAAAAGATAGCATAGCGGTAAATATTCGAGTTGGACAATTAATAGTGTCCAAACCGAACGACAATGTGTGATGTTAGCTCTTTGAAATCATAATAGATTAACTTTGTACCCAGAACAATTTTTTTTCAATACAAAAACGAAAAAAAACTCTGGAACATTGACACAAAACACAGAATCGTCCGCTCTTTGACAATTGA
Source organism: Desulfobacterium sp. (assembly GCA_013824585.1). GTDB lineage: Bacteria > Desulfobacterota > Desulfobacteria > Desulfobacterales > SURF-7 > QZKS01. The sequence goes on from PNOB01000193.1 coordinate 7,965, forward strand.
ATGTACGCCCGCTTGATATCTGAAAAACCAAACAAAGCCATTTGGGTAAATAGACAAGATGGAAATTCAAGCCATCTTCGAAC
>PNOB01000194.1 GCA_013824585.1 Desulfobacterium sp.
TGTAAAGGTCGCTTGTGTGTCAATAACCTTGTTTATTCTGCTGGGTTTGTGGATGTTCCGCTATTTCTGTCTTTTATATTCGATGTTGTTATATTCAGCGTAACCGTCATATGTAACGGTTATTTTCATCATATCTGGTGTTGAAATTCAATTGATATCATAACAATATGATATCATAACATATAATTTCTGGCACTCCATTTGCTCAAGACAGGTTACCGGAGTGGAGATTATCCATCGGGAACAGATTTTAACCCATATATGAAATGGAGGAAGGTGCCCATGCACGATCAACTGTTTGCTGCCATGCAGGAGCATATTATTGCGCTGAACGAACAAGCATTATGTAAAACGCTCGATGAGGCCCTGAGCCTGGGAGTATTGCCGGCGGACATCATCTCCAGAGGGCTTTCAACCGGTCTTGAAATGGTTGGCGAAAGATTTGAAAGAGGCGAATTTTTTTTGCCGGAATTGATGCTCAGCGGAAACATCATGAAAAATGCCATTCATAAGATCCGTCCATTCTTGATTTCAACGGAACGGAAATCTTCCGGAAAAGTACTGCTGGGAACCATTGAAGGAGATGTTCATTATATCGGCAAAAATATTTTCTCCGCCGTTTTGGAAGGCGATGGATATGAGGTTCATGACCTTGGTGTGGATGTACCGCCTGCAAATTTTTTAGACAAGGCCAGAGAGCTGAATCCGGATGTTATCGGCATGTCAGCCCTGATTTCGATCGCTGTTTCGAAAATGGCTGAAACCATAGCGTTGCTGAAGGATAACGGGATTCGAGCCAGGGTTATTGTCGGCGGAGCGGCGTTGACGGAAAAAAACGCAAAAACAATTGGTGCAGATGAATTTGCTTCAGACGCATGGCAGGGAGTCCGAATCGTGCGCAGACTGATCGAAAGATAGGAGGGATAAAAAATGGCCAGAAATTATAAAGCCTGCTGGGAGCGGGTTGTGACAACCATGATGGGCGTGACGCCCGACCGTGTGCCGCTGATTTTCCTGACCTCGGAAGATGTTGCAGCAAGGGTAGCGGGTTTGACCATCCGGGAAATGATGTCATCTCCGGAAATATTGGCAGAGAAATCCATAATGGTGAATGATTTTCTGGGTGGGGACGGCATGGCACTTGTCGCAAACCCATACTGCGGGCCGTTCGAGGGCCTGGCATTTGCGAAAGCCAATGGAAGGAATGATGTGTTTGTCTGGAAGGATTATACGACTCCTTTTATTCGCGAAGGACTTTTATGTCAATCTGAAAAAGAGATTGAAGCGTTGGAGATTCCGGATCATAACATTATAGAGCCATGGCCGACTCTTTTCAGGGCGATCGCGATTCTTCAGGAAAAGACAGGTATTGGTGTGGATCAGTTTTCACCCAGTCTGACATGGTCCAGTGTTCAGATGCTCAGAGGAAGTCAGGCTTATCTGGATGTCAGACAGAATCCCGATCTTCTGATGAAGCTATGCGAAAAAATTTATGCATCTCAATGGAATTATTATCAGGCATACTGCAGGCTGGCAGGTCAACCCAATTTTGCATTTCAGTGTTCGTATGCCTTTAATCAGCATATGCTGAGCTTTGAAGATGCATGGAAATTTGAAGGCCAGTTTATTGCCAGGTTTGCCAAAGAATCAGGCCTGCCGCTAATCATCCATAACTGCGGTTTTAAACCCTATCACATTGAGCTGATCGAAAGGCTGCAGAAAGAGCAGGTTCAGGTTCTCGGCGTTAACGGAAGTCATCCGCTCGATATTGACTGGTGGGTGGAATTCAGGAAGAAATTCCCTGAAATCACAATCATGGGTGGTCTGCATGTAAGTGCTGAAATGGAAAATGGAACGGAGAAAGATGTTGAGAACCGGATCAAAGAGGTTATTCAAAAGCTGGGGTCGGACAGCAGACTGATCATTACGCCAACCTGCTGCATGCCGTGGCGCGTTCCGCTGAGCAACATAAAAGCAGTTGCCGAGGCAGTAACAAAATACGGCAAATATCCAATTGACCCGAAATCCTGGCCAACCTCTTGATGAATGAATAGAATGACCCATCTGGTTTTTTATTGGAAAGGAGGAATATGCTGATTGTCGCTGAAAGGATCAATGCTTCGCGAAAATCCATTTACCGGGCCATATCGGAGAAGGATAAAAATTTCATCCAGAATGAAGCCATAATCCAGACCCATGCAGGCGCTGATTATATCGATATCAATGCGGGTCTGTTTGCGGAAAAAGAAATTGATTGTCTTAAATGGATGGCTGAGATTGTGCAGGAAGCAACTGCACTGCCGTTATGCATTGATTCAGCAGATCCCAAGGCTATCCGGATGATCTTGCCCCTGGTTGAAAAAACACCGATGATCAACTCCATTACATTGGAACAAAGAAGGTTTGAGGCATTGATTCCGATACTTCTTGATCGGCCCTGTAAAATTGTGGGCCTGTGCCAGACAGATGGCCGTGCTGCTCATACAGCCTCTGAAAAAATAGATCTGACACAGGAACTGATTGGAAAGCTTACGCAGGCCGGCGTTTCTTCAGACAATATCTATATTGATCCGCTGGTTTTCCCGCTGGCCACGGATGCCGGCTCTGCAAAGTCAACCCTTGAGGCGATTTTATCCATCATGAAATCCTTTCCGGATGTCCATTCAATCTGCGGATTGACCAATATTTCTTTCGGACTCCCGGAACGAAAGCTGATCAATCGGACTTTTTTGACTTCAGCGATCATCATGGGACTGGATGCTGCAATCCTCGATCCGACAGATGGACCGTTAACGGCTGCTCGAAAAGCTGCATGGTTAGTTAGCGGCAAGGACCCTTTCTCGCAAATCTATATCGCAGCTTTTCGGCAGGGACTGTTGAGAGCGTGATAACCTTACGGGAGAGAATGGATATTTTTTCAGGTCACAGAAAACCATCATTTCAGCTGCCTAAAAGGGACGTGTGGATTGAAAAAACGCTTTTGCATATGGGCTATCCGGATCTTGATCACATCAGGGCAGAGATAAAAGCAATGGTATCTGATATCTCTTTTTCAGTAGAAAAAGAGACTGCACCCCTTTTTTTATTTCAAAGTGAACCCTTGGAATCGTGCACAGAAAATGGATTTTATATGCACGGATTTCATATCAAGAGTCAGAAATGGGGAAAAATTTCATCCCGGCTGGAAGGCCGGAAGTTTGTCTGCTGCTTTGCCCTGACCCTGGGCGCCCGATCCGAAGAGATGATTATAGAAATCAATGAACAATCGCTTATGTATGGTTATATATGGGATGCTCTTTGCTCTACCCTTACGGAGTATTACGTAGATCAGGCTGAAGAATGGATAGCGCTTCAATACATGAAAAAAGGGTTGTCTGTCACGCGCCGTTTCAGTCCGGGATATTGTGACCTGGATCTTTTGCAGGCACAGAAAGCGATATTTAATTTCTGCAATCCGGAATCCATTGGTATCCGGATATCAGCATCCGGCCTCATGATCCCGCGTAAATCCATCACCGGATTGATTCTCGCAGCAGAAAAAGTTCCCTTGCGATCCCCCTGCAACTCCTGCAATCGCGACTGCAAGCATCGACGTATATCCTAAATCGTTTGATCAAACAGGAATGTATTTGTCAGCACGCTCCTTTAGATCTTCTTCTATCCAGATTATAGTTGGCTTTCTTACATCGGTGATAGCATAGTTTTTAGAAACCATGACTTTTAAGTATTTTATCTAAAGTGCCATCTGCTTTCATTGAAATCAGACCATTATTAAACGCATTTTTTATACTTTCAGGATTTTTTTTTGTTGTTTTTGATATACAAACATATAAATCTTTATCATCAAGTGGCGGATCCAAAAATACGATATTGTTTTTGCTTTTCATGTCTTCTTCTAACTGTTCGTACAAATATAACCCTACAAATTTATCTGTAACACACAAGGCAATTCTTCCCATAACCAATTTTTTTATATTTGTGATATCATCAACTACTTCTTCTTTTTGTAAAAATGTCGCGGCATCGAATTTTTCTGAATTTACATAACCTCTTACAACTCCAATTTTATAGGGTTTTAAAGTTTCAAGATTCCCATCATAATTCATGGTTGTGCCTTTTACCGCAAAAAACCCGACAGGACCTCCTGGAAATGGTTCAGAAAATATAGCATGAGTAGTTATTTCCTTAGAATAATATTCCGGAAAATATCCGTCAACAGCTCCTCTTTGAGATTCCATTACAGCCCTTTGCCAAGGTCTGAATCTTATTTCCAGATCATATCCACCCCTTTTAAAAGCTTCTTTGACAACTTCTGCAACATATCCTTGATTTTTTAATTTTTGGCCAATGTATGGCTCCCATTCTAATGTATTTAATGTTATTGACTCTCCTGCAAAAACTGTATTGATTCCAATTATAAGGCCAGCAACAATAGGCAGTATTTTTTTGTTTATTATAAACACCTTATAGCCCCTCCTCTGTTTTTTTTGTTTTATAAGCAAGTTAAACATGGTTTTCCATATAATCTTTGTTACGGGAAATCTCAATCATATTTTAATAATAACCAGGATATCATCACGTAAGTTTTGTTTTCATGGATAAAGGATCAGATGCGGCATTTTCCATATCAAGCCCTTTAACGGTCGTTACAAAAACCTTGACAAAATCAGGATGGGAGATATATGTTTTAACGATCGTTAAAAATCATTTTCCAGAGATAGCGTCATCCAAAGGAAAGGAAAAATCATGCAGACAGATATCTATCGACAATTGCAAAAACAACTGGACCAATACTCCATGGGGTTTCCGGCAACCCAATCCGGAATCGAGCTGAAGATCCTTGCATACCTTTTTTCAGAAGCAGATGCGATGATGTTTACAGCATTGACCCCGATGCTGGAAAATGCGGAAACCGTGGCTTCCCGTCTGGGTCGTCCTGTTACGGAAGTCGCCGCTCAGTTGGACAACATGGCCGAAAGAGGGTTGCTGTTCCGATTGAAAAAAAAGACTGAGTCGCGGTATGGCACCATTCCTTTTGTTCACGGGCTGTATGAGTTTCAGGTCAAAAATCTTAAATCCGATTTTGCCGAAATGGCCAAACAATATTTTGATGAGGCTTTTGACCGTGCCATGCAGGCCAATGCGGATTTTTTCCTGAGAACCATCCCTGTGCACCAATCGATCAATGTAACTCACAATGTCGCCAGTTATGACGATGCTGTAGAAATTCTACGGAGCAAGCCATTTATCGTGATCACGGATTGCATTTGCCGCAAAACAGCCGATTTGATCGACCATGACTGTGGCAAGCCCATGGAAGCCTGTTTTATGTTCGGTTCCATGGGGCAATATTATCTGGACCGTGACATGGGAAGAAAAATTTCTCTGGATGAGGCAATTGACATCCTATCGAAGTGCCGGGAAGCCGGTCTTGTGACTCAGCCGGCCACGTCACAGAATCCAGCCGGCATGTGCAACTGTTGCGGCGATTGCTGCGGTGTGCTGCGGGCGCTTAACAAGCATCCCAGACCTTCGGAAATGGTTTTTTCCAATTATTTTGCCGTGGTTGAAACAGATGACTGTACTGGCTGTGAAACATGCATCGTGCGCTGTCAGATGAACGCACTCCGCATGAATGATGACAACCTGGCCGTTGTTGATAGGTACCGGTGCATTGGATGCGGGCTCTGTGTTACGACGTGCCCCACGGAAGCACTGAAACTTGTTTCTAAATCCGAGGCGGAGATTCGCACACCGCCGGCAAGCATGGTAGAACAGATGATGCTGATGGCCCAGAAAAGGGGATTGATTTGATTCGGTCAACGCCTTTTTCACAGGAATGAAAGGACGGTTGGGAAGGAAAAGGCATTGCCTTCAATTTTAATGACCGAACTGTCCCACCCCACCAAAGCATCCAGTGTCATGTTTGTCGCGATTTCATCGTATCCTTGCCAGGAGGGGCGATTTCCGTAATGCGATGGAGGATTTCCAGCGAATGGCGTTGGGGTGGCCGCAGGCTCGGGCGACTGGAAATGGCGTTAACATGTCGGTTCATCATCTTTTCCTGCTGTGGGTTCAATTCGATTTCTGAATTCCTGTCTGGCCTGTTCAATTGCTTTGTGAAGTTTCTGCTCTAATACTTTGCGGGGAGGCAGTTCGGTCATATACTCGGCTACGCGTATTCCGCTTTTTTCGATTTCAAGCAGCTTGATGGTTTCCTGTTTTTTACCGGCGCAGAGGATGAGTCCTACAGGTTTTTCTTCTCCGGATTGCCGCTCATACTTATCCAGCCAGCGCAGATAGAGTTCCATTTGACCCTTATCCGCTGGTTTGAAATCGCCAAGCTTCAACTCGATGGCGACCAGACGTCTGAGTTTTCGATGGAAAAAGAGCAGATCAAGGTAGTAATCGTCATTGTCCACCTGGATGCGTTTTTGCCGGGCGACAAATGAAAATCCTGCACCAAACTCCAGCAGAAATTGTTCCAGCTCCCGCAGGATGGCGTCTTCCATGTCCTTTTCCAGATAGCGGTCTTTCAGGCCGAGAAAATCGAGAAAATAGGGGTCACGGAAGACAAGATCCGGTGTCATCTGATCTTCATTGCGCAACGAGTCGATTTCGTGACGGATCAGTTCCTCGGGTTTTCTGGAAATGGCGGTGCGTTCATACAGCATGGAATCGAGCTTCTGACGAAGGGTGCGTACACTCCATCGTTCGACCCGGCACATTTCTGCATAGAAATCCCGCTGCAACATTTTTTCAAGGGGCAAAAGCTCACGAAAATGGGACCAGCTTAATTGTTGCGACAGTGTGGCAACAATCTTTTCATCTTGAAATGATTCATAGAATTTGACCATCCGGGTTAATGAGGAGTAGTTGAAACCCTTACCGTAGTTGTCTGACAATTCTTGCGACAGCGTGGCAAGAATCTGTTTCCCATAGTCTGCCCGGTTTCCCTTGAGAATTTCCTGGTGGATGCGTTTGCCGATTTCCCAGTAGAGCATCGTCAAGCCGGCATTGACCATTGCAGCTACTGAAGCACGCGCTTCATCGATCATCCGGCGGATGTCGTTGACCAGAACCTTATCCGAACCTGCTATGACTTGTTTGTGTTTCATGTTCATATCTGTTTCTACCCTGACATTACCAGATAACAATATTGATTGACCGACCTGATTCAAAAAGTTTTGTGAAAATAGTTTTTGTCATTCCGGCAAAAGCCGGAATCCAGAACAAATTGAAATAACGGAATAGCGTTTACACTTCATGATGTAGCTTCGGTTGTATTTAAAGTCTGCTGGTGTGTCAAGAACTATGTGAATACAATATGTTGAATTGTTTTGGCTGAATAATAAGCTGCGGCTGGGGTTTGTCTTTTCCAAGTGTGGTTGGAGATTCCCTGAGCCAGTGATGCCCGGACAATCCGGTGATTATTCCCTGAGTTTTCCGGATATTTTTTTTATGATCATGACCAGAAGAAACAGCAGTACGATAATGCCCAGTCCCCATTGGAAATTTTTCTGGATTTTATCGAACAGCAATTCCGGTGACGAGATGGTGTCATGCAGAAAATAGCCGAGCCAGAAGCTGAATTGGGCGACGATTGTGGCTCCGGACAACGATGCGATGATAAAGTTTTTGGATTTGATTTTTGAAAGTCCGCAGATAAAAAAAACAGGATTGCGGATGCCGCCGGGAATGAACCTGACGATAAATACAGCCCATACGCCATATTTGAAAATCAGATGTAAGGCTTCTTCCTGTTTTTTTTCGGAAAAAAGCTTCTGGACGATCTTTTTTTTCAGAAGATTCTGTCCGAACAGTTTTGCTAAAATGAAGAACCAATAGTCCGTATAAAAAACACCAAATATGCCGCAAATAAGGGTTGGTATCCAGACCATTTGGCCATGACTTGCGGAGAGGAGTCCTCCGGTAAACAAAATCAGTTCTTCCGGGATGGGGAATAAAAACAGGAGCAGGAAAAACGCCAGCAGCATTAATATATATGGATATGCAGCAAAATACGTTCCAAGAAAATTCA